>NZ_VOZP01000006.1:0-237270 GCF_013419735.1 Acinetobacter sp. YH12064 | reverse complement strand
TTGACCATGAGATGCCTGTGTATCGCTTGAACTGAGGATCAGAAAGCTTGTTTGAATCGATGTATTTCATCCGCAGATTATGCACGAATGCTAAGAAATCCGGAGTGCAAATATTAACCAAAAAGAAAATCGTTTTTTGATTTATGAAAGAGATCTAATATTTCTGTGATATTTCAAATATTTCAAATTTTATCCATCCCATATATTTTAATTCTTTAAATAAAATCCGATTTGAGATAGTCGTTATATTTAAAAAAGAGACTCTAAATATTGAATTCAATATTAAATATAGGCTAGTTGAACATGCTGAACCAATTGAAATAACCAGAATTAAAACCCATATAAAAAAATTAAAAATTAATTCACGAATTAAAAGATTCGGACTTGGAGAGTTTTACTTCTGGAGAGATAATTTATTATTAAAAAAATTTGACATAAAGGATGCTCTCAATCAAAGATTAAAGGAAATATCGGACTCTAATTTATCTTGTGATTGGAAAACAGCTCTTTACAAAGGTATGTTAGATAATACTTCTTTAATTGATTATTATTACTCAATAATTCCCATAGATAATAAAAACTGCAATAATACTGATAATAGCAACTGCAATTACATTACTATTGACTAGTTTATTAAAAATAAGCTAGTCAATAGTTATCCATTTAATAAATATAAAAAATTTTATTATTTTAATTTTTTACACCTAAATGTATTACTGATCCTAATTCGAGCATTATTTCGCAAAGTAATAGATCAATCGCATAAAACTGAATGAGTTCAAGCGTATCTAATTCACAGCCCTCACACTCTCCTGCAAACTTTGCTGCATCTTCTGAATAGAACCTTGTCCCTGACTGAATCTAGGTTTAGCTATGTTATTCAACTCAGGCTGTACCTCTTCAGATTCAATAACCTCTTCCGTATAAAAAAACTCCTCTATCAAATCCCCCCCTTCTTCAGTATTCACCCCAAACCGTGCATTGCCATAACCCTGCTTAGCTATTTGATCCAATGCCTCCTGATTAAATCCTGACTGCTTGATCTGCTGATCAATTTCTCGTGCAGTGTGAATCGCAGACTGCAAGTCCACTCCCTCCTTTAAAGTTAAATCAACGTAATACACTGGCTGACGGTAACTCTGTGTCGTGCTTTTTCCTCGTAAAGTCAGTTGCAAAGGTAGGCATGAAAGCAGACCATTCGATGCCGCGTGGTAATAATTCAACCGAGCCGCCAAAGTACGTATGCTGTTAAAACCTGTAGTTCTAAAAATGAATGTGCCGAATTCATCCGACTCATCTAAGTTCACATGCAAACGTCCGTATGGCTTACAGTGTCCTCCTTGCGCTAATGGACATAAATCTGGTGATGGACATGGATGCTGTTCTACCCCTTGTTGAGTCAATCGCTGACAGGTTTCACCATTACCCACACAGATAGGACGTCCTGTCTGACGATCAAATAAACTGTACTCCGCTCGTAGATTCAGTTCAGGATCGTTAAAGATCATTCTGACTGGAATACTTCTGAGCTTTTGATTGGGTGCTTTAGAGCGGAGCTGTTCATCCAGCGGATGTTTCACCCATCCACTTTCCTTATTTTGGATTTGTGAGGTAATGGTAAATTGATCGTCTTTTTCAGGCAGACGTTTACCATTCTTTTCGATAACACGGCCAATACTGATACGACCAAGCGTAGGCGGTGTGATTGCAAGACCTTTAATCATATTCTTTCCTTCAATAAAAAAGCTCCCTATCTAAGATAGAGAGCTGATGAATTTTGGTTGTTTAGTCTGTATAGATGTTAAAGCGACGACTGCCCTGCTTTTCCAGTGGGTACTGCTCGATCAGATCAGGTTGATGCTTTAACACTGCTTTGAGGTTTAGCCCCACCGAGTCCTTAGCTTTCTTCCAGACAACTGAGCCACGAGCAAACACTGCACGCTCCTTATCTGCCATCATCATTTGGATTTGATGCTTGAGCTGATCAAAGCGTTCTTGCTGATGCTGAATCTGTTCTTTGAGTCTGATCAGCTTGTCGAACATGAGGTTGGCATTCTCATTGGCTGAGAAGTCCTCAACTGATAGTGGTACATGTGCTGGATACAATTGCTGTATTGCTTTGGCTGCTGATTCACTAGCATCAACCGATGGTGGTGTATCGGTTTCCACACATTGCCAAAAGTACCGTTCTGCATTGATGATGTGTTCAATCACGGATTCAGAACGGGTCACTTTAAAAATCTTGGTTTCATGACCACAGAGCAAGACACAGACATGAGCTGATTGTTTACCTGTGACAGCCAACTGATGTTGTACCTGACATAGCACATATAGAGGCACTCCATCACGCCAGAGTTTTGCACCATGCTCGCCTGCGGTTTTACATTCCAAGATTTGTACTTCATCACTGCCTACCACGGAGTAATCTAGGTTAGCTAACATGAAATGCTTATCTGGATCAGGATGTTGAAGCACGGCATTTACACGACGCACTTTGTTATTGGTGTGCATGCTGTAGTATTCAGCTACTAAAGGCTCAAGCTGTTTACCCCAATACAATGGTGCAACACCCGAACTTTCATCTTCAATGGATTGACTCTGACGACCTGTTTTGATCAGCCATAGTTCGAGCATCGACATATAGGGATTGAGTCCACATGCCGTTGCTGCATCACTACTACCTATACCTTGCTTACGCACTTCAAGCCAATCCTGATATTCCATATTTTTGGTATTTACCAAACGCTTTGCTCCACTACTACGTTTGCTGCTGTGGGTTGATGGAATGAAGCTTGCTGTCATCGTGTTAGTTGATGGTGAAATTGGTGTCATTTGATTCATCGTTCTTTCCTTATAAATCTGAGTTTTTGTAAAAAAGACAGGCATAGAAAAGCCATACCCGACACGAGGTCGGGTATGGTGCTATACATGGCTTATGCTTGTTGGATAAATCGAGAGAATTACGTGAGTGCTGTGATCAGCGATTGTTGAGACTACTTGCGGGGTAAAGGCTCATTCAGCTCAGGCCATTAAAGACAGAGCCTGTTCGAGTCCTCGTTGCTTGAGTCCTGCACCCGCACCAAACCAAGCTGAATCTAGACGGTGATCGGTACTCATAGCACGACGTTCATGATCAACAAATTCGGTGATCGAACACAGTAGCCCATAAGCAGTGCCTTTAGCAGAAGACAACTCTGCACCCCGCCCCTGACCATTAAACATGTCCAAGGCTTTGGTCATGGCTTTACCGTTTGGTTCAGCCTTGTTTTGAGCTTCGGCATTTTGTGCAACCTGACGATAGAACTGGATGATGTTTTCTTCAGGATCTGCGATTGACATGGTGCTATTGTTAAACACCGCATCAAAGTACGCCTTAGCTTCTTGCTGACTGACCTTACGTTGTGTGAGTTGTTTCATTTCATACATGTGCTCATCCCATGCCCGCACTGAAATCCCCAATTGTTGTTTGACCTTTTCTGCATCAAACTTGGTACTGTGTGGGACTTTAACTACACCTGCACTGGCTGATGCACCTTTGAGTGCAATGGCTAAGGTGTTATTACACACCACACGGATACTCGTAAACTGTGCCGTGGTTGCCAGCGTACCGTCACAGGCTGATGCTAAGAGCACATAGCCATTGCTGACATCTTTACCCTTTAATGCAGTCGTCTGCCCTGTACGTGCCAAAGCCCAGAACTTCTTACCACCTTTGAGTACACCAGCAGTTTCCAGTTCAAAGCCTGATTGTTCTGTGAGATCACGGTAGAACTCCAATATCTCTTTAGGCTGTACTTCCTGATAACGTTGGCTAACCACAGATAGCGGTGCATGGGTATCAGAGCGGTATAAGACCCGCTGCTCTTCATAAGGCATGATGATGCTTTGTCCGCGTTCGTTTTGCGCCATGTAGCTGACATTGGAAGATTCAATGCGCCAGTCCATGCCGGCCTGCTGTGCCCAGACTTCAATCGGCTGATTATGCGTAAGCTGGTTGCCGAGGCCATGCCAAGGGGTGTCACCGACATAAGCCATTTGTTCAATTTGATGTGCCATAGTAAAGATTCCTGAAATTGATTGTATTAAAATATTTAGAAGTAATGGGCCATAAAGCGGTTAAGATTTGGCCCAAGCAAAATGTTGCTGGCAGTTCAAACAGTGATATTGTTCGGCTTGGCTGTAATAGGTTTCAAAGCAGTATTGGCTGACAACCACCAGCACCCCGCCAATTACCACACCTACAGCTGCGCCTGCCGCAGGTGAAAAGCCAGCCTTCTTGGCAAGCCTTGCTCCCAGCACAGCCATTTGTGCAGGTGAAATGCAGCGCTGCAGCTGTTCAAAGTAATTTGAGTTTGATTTCCCAGATGCTGTCTGTTTGACATTGCCCGACTTGCAGTAGGGACATTGAATTAAGGACACGATATATTCCTTATAGATAAATCCAGCTTTAGAGTGATGATCTACAGGCATAAAAAAACCGCATCCCTTTAGGATGCGGTTTAGTCAGCTCTAGATTGAAGTTCAGATTTAAACGCGCTTAGTTAAAGCTGTAGCTCGCTGTTCCCTGTTCCGTTTCAACATCTACACGCACGACATTATCGTAACCGCAGCCAGTTAGTTTCAGCCTTAAGCGCAAGCCCATTTTAAAGTGCTGCGGGTATTCCAGTGATCTGCGATAGCCTTCATAACTACATTCACCGTTATTAATTAAAACGTTGGTAACATCGATGGGGTCTGGGCTGTTGGAACGGATGGTGATGACATTCGCCACTTGGTTTTGCGCATACCAGTTACTGGTATCCTCTACATTCATTTCAACACTAAAAGTATTGGGATCAAGACTGGAGCCGCACCCAGATAACATCATGCCTGCAGCAGCTGTTACTGCAAACAGGATTGATTTAAAACATTTATTCATAGCAATCATCCTCAGCAGTAGTTGTAGCTCACGCCGTAGTCACCTGTCTCTAAATCAATACTGACCAGATGGATTTCACAGTCTGTACCATTATCAAATTTATAGACGTAGTAACGGTTACCAGCCTGTTCCGACTCTAATACGCCGTGTTCCTGCAAGCTAAAGCCGCTCACGGGTTTACCTGTATCTTTCGCAGCTTTGGCAAAAACCAACTGCTGGTACTTATCTATGTTTTTCTGCTCAAATTCTGGCAGCTCTGCATAAGGAAGCATCGACAGCAAGGTATCTGCTGCTTTTAAGTTTTTATCAAACTCACAGCTCAGCAGTTCAGGTTCATGCTGTACAGAATTTGATCCCTTTCCGCCAGTCAGCTCCTGCACATCAATCCCATCGACTTCCGCAGCAGGAATGCCTTCTGAAGCAGCAGTCTCTGAAGCCGGCATTTCATTTGCAGAAGCAGCGACCGTCTGTACAGGCGTTTCAACACTAGGTCTGCTAGAGAAAAAATAGAATCCTGACACAGTTACAATGGTCAACGCCAGAATAGCGGCCAGACCCAAAATGGTTTTTTGGTTCATCTCAAATGCTCCCTGTATTTAGTTTGGTACAGAGACTTGACCATTCTGAGCATTAAAGTGGACAACGCGCGGACAGCCGCCCTGAAAGTTCACCGTAAAATTGCGCCAGCCACGGTTGCCCGGATTGGTTTTATACATGCACTGATAAACCCCGCCACCAGTATGACGCGCTTGAATCAAATAGGATTCACTGGCTTGTGCAAACCAGCCTGCTTGCGCCCATGATGCGCCTGCAAGAAATGATGAAATCAGGGCAGTTTTTAGGAAAGTTTTTAACATAGTCATTTTCTCTTTTTACAGGCATCACCGGTCTTCAGCAGATCCAGTGTCCCCCCATGCAATATTTTTGGAATGAATATCTAAGTTTTTGAATTTTTTATAGACGATAAAGCGTACAGACCTACTTAGCTCAAAACAGCATTAGAGATTCATCTTCATATCGGTAATATGTATTTAAAAAAGTTTTATTCTTAAAAAGTCATAGATACAGCTATGCGCAATAGCACAGCACGCGGTCTAATGACCAATCGGCACAAATATTGAAAAAGAGAAAAATAAGGGATGATATTGATGTAAGCGCATGGCGTACTCCTTTGTTTTAAAAGAATCCTGCCAAATCACTGCTAATATGATGGTGGCAGAACGAAGGAGGGTTAGCAGACTGGTAACAAAGAAACCAGCACGCGCAAGCGCGTCCCCCCTCCGCCCTACCGCAAAGAAAGGGGGACGAACGGGTCCACAACATGCAAAATAGGATTTCACATATTGTCTTTGTTAATGGGTCTGCTAAAACCCGCTGACGATGTAGGTCAGCAGGCTAAGGATAATCTGCACGTTATATAGCGTCAAGTAAGCTAAGCAAATGAATAATCGAAATATTTAGAATTATTAAATGTTGGAATACATTTTTTAAACTACATTCCTTAATCTTCTAAATACAGATAAAAGAAACCAATTCAATCCAAAATTTGATGAGGGGTGAAATTAAATACAAGTAAAATCCATTGAAATACAAGTATTTAATTAAAAAATAGCGAAAGTAATGAGATTCTAGCTCACGGAGGGGTATAAGCTTTCGTCAGTTTTCAAAACTCGTGCATTAAACCGCTCTGCCATTCTTCCATATTACTTGAACCAAAAAAATGATTAATATTTAATCTTTAAATTTAATTAATGATCTAAAAAATTCAATTGAATAAGAAAAATAATGTACACATTAATTAGGGTGTGTTGACACTTTTAGCTTAAAAAATAGCGAAGTAGTAAAATCAAATCGCCAAACCCAATTTTACTATTCGCTATGCCTCGTACCATGCTGACAGATCAACACTGGCAAAAGTTGAAAACTATTTTGCGTAATTTATCTATTCATCACAACTTAAATTTACGTAATTTTATTGAAGCTATTCTCTATAGAATTAGAACAGGCTGTCCGTGGCGAGATATTCCTTCCTATTTCGGTCAATCAAACTCTATTTTCAAACGTTTTAATCGTTGGTCAAGCAGTGGTAAGTTGCTTAGATTATTCAAATTATTAGCATCATGCCCCGATATGGAGTGGATTTTTATTGATGGCTCTCACGTACGTGCTCATCAACATTCTTCCGGTATAGCGAATCAATCCATTTCTAAAAGTGTAGGAGGAAACTCCTCAAAAATACATTTGATTGTTGATGCAAATGGCAATCCTGTTGATTTCATGATTACCGATGGAACCACACATGACGTCAAAGTTGCACCTGATTTAATATTAACATTAGACTTAAAAGAGACAAAAGTGGTCTGCGCAGATAAAGGCTATGATTCAGAACCACTGCGTGAACAGATCAGAAAAACAGGGACAAAAGCGAATATACCAAAGAAAATAAATAGCCAATCGAACAATGATCATATGGACTGGTATTTATATAAAATCAGGCATTTAGTTGAAAATATGTTTTGTAGATTAAAGCAATTTAGAGGAATAGCTACTCGATATCACAAGCTCAAAAGAAATTATCAAAGTGCTGTTGCCTTAGCCTGTATATTTTTATGGCTACCTTTATAGGTTTAATTATGAACAGTAAATGTCAACAGACCCTAAACTTTCAAATTCTACCGTACATCACTGAATAGAATAACCACCATCGATCACATACTGTGAACCAGTAATAAATTTAGCTTCATCCGACCATAAAAATTTCACTAAGGCCGCCACTTCATCAGCTGTTCCTAAGCGCCCTACCGGATGTTTGGCTGCCAGCATTTCACTGTCGATATGCGCAATTAGCGGTGTTTCAATATATCCAGGATGCACTGAGTTGACACGGATATTTTCCGAAGCGTAATCTAATGCAACAGCTTTGGTCATTCCTGTCACTGCATGTTTACTGGTCACGTAAGCGGAGCGGTTTTTAGTACCGATTAGTCCAAGCATAGAAGATGTATTGACAATAGAACCGCCTCCGGATTTCAGCATCAGCGGAATCTGGTAATGCAGGCAATAATATATACTATTCACATTGACATTCATTACTCGATGCCACTCTTCAAACTCAAGATCCGCAATGCCTTTGGCTGTTGATGTCATACCAGCATTATTTAGCACAAAATCCAAACGGCCAAACTGTTGTTCAATTGCGTTGACGGCAGACTGAATAAACTTCGCATCGGTAACATCGCCGCAGAAGGTAATAATTTCGGTTTTATCCTGCAGCTGCGCTTTCAACTCCTCAAGAGCCTGTGCATTTAAATCCAACAGGCATAGACGACAAGATTGTTCTGCCATAGCGCATGCTGCTGCTTTGCCAATGCCTGAAGCAGCACCGCTGATCATTGCCACACGCTGAGATATCTTTGATTTATTGTCCATCTGGCTGAAACTCCTGCATATATTCAATTAGCTTTTCACGCATTTCTGTAGGTATAGATTTCTTTTCAAAACTGACTGGATCCACAATCACAATTACACTTTTACCAATGGCGACGAGCGACTCCTGCTGCTCGCTGAATACTTCATACAGCATCGTAAAACTGGTGTTACCTACATGCGTGACATATGAGTGGGTAATTAAATGATCGGGATAAACCACTGGACGACGATATTCGCATTCATTTTTCAAAATCACGCTATATAGATCATTTTCAAAAAATTGCAGATGATTTAAAAATGCTATCCGAGCATCTTCTAAATAACGAAAATAGTGCACATTATTCAGATGTCCAAATAAATCCATTTCTCCCCAAGAGATTGGACGGCTGACTTCAGATAGACTCAAATCAGTCACGGTACAGCCCCCCATTCACATGAATATTTTCACCCGTAATATAGGATGCGCCAGTGCTGCATAGGAAGGTGATTACTTCAGCAATTTCTTCAGGCTGGCCCAAACGTTTCAGCGGCGTGGTTTGAATCATCCCTTGTCGTTTTTCATCACTCATGCCCTTCATCATTGCAGTATCTATCAGCCCAGGGGAAACCGTATTAACTCTTGTACGTGGTGCTAACTCGATGGCAAGACTTTTGGTCAGTGCAATAACTCCCCCCTTTGCTGTTGCATAAGCTGTATGGGCAATACTGCCCTGATGACCTGCAATGGAAGAAATATTGACAATCGCACTCTTCTCAGACATGGCTGGCAAAAAACTTTTGATCAGATAGTAATTGGCATTCAAATTAATATTAATCTGATGGATCCACTGTTCGAAGCTTAAATCTGAAAGTTCAATATGCTTATACAGGCCAGCGGCATGAATAATAAAATCAACCTTTGGATACAGCTGCAGTGCTTGTTCAGTCACAGTATCCATGACATTAGGAGATGCAATATCTGCCTGAAAATAATGTGCGTGACTGTTTAGACTGTCTAAAAATTCACGGTCTTCTGGAACCACATCTATTAAAATAAAATTCACATCGTAGGGATCAAAGGCATGTATAACCGCGCGGGCAATTCCCCCTAGTGCGCCAGTTAAAACGACAGTTTTATGTTGCAGTCCTTTCATATTTTTATGTTCCATTCAAATTTTTAATCAGGTTCAATGTGTTTATTACGATGTATTGCTCAGTCACTGCCAGCATCAGCAATGTTTACGCTGATGCTGGATAGCTCATTCCTTATGAAAACTGTGTGCGATCCTCATGATCGACGTCATGTAATGAACGGCCACGCGTTTCCTGTAACATGAAGATTGCGAAGACAGACAGTACAATCACCCCAAAAATGTAAATCGTAATTGGTGTGGTTGAGTCATAAGTTTTCCACAACAAGGTTGCAATCATCGGTGCGATAGAACCCGCTAAAATTGAACTGATTTGATAACAGAACGATGACCCCGAATAACGCATACGCGTTGGGAAAATCTCTGCTAAGACTGCACCTTGACCCGCGTAGCACATGGCTTGGAAATACAGCCCCACACACATCGAAATTAAAACAGTCAAGAATGCGCCAGTATTCAGTCCTGTAAAATAAAATGGCAACCAAATTACAAGACCTGCATAGCCAATATACATGGTACGTTTACGGCCAATTTTGTCGGAAATAAAGCCTGAAAAAATCATGGCAAAGAATTGGAACGCGTTGGCACAGAGTAGTAAGAATAAAATTGTGGTGTAGTCAAATTTCAGCTGAATTGAAAGATAAGCAATGGAGAACACCACAATAATATAATAGGTTGAGTTTTCACCAACACGCATTAACATACCCAACAACGCCTGACGCGGGTATTGCACCAATACTTCCTTCAAACCCGCTGAGGCTTTTTGCTCTTGCTCTTGACGTTCAATTTGCGCTTTAAAAACATCAGATTCTTCAACATTTTTACGAATGTAATAGCCAATAAATACAATAATAGCAGAAAGCCAAAACGCAATACGCCAGCCCCAAGCTAAAAAGTCTTCCTGCAACAAGGTATAAGACAGCCCCAAAAGTACCAAACTCGCTAAGACATTCCCTGCACAAGCTGCTGCTTGTGGAAAGCTGGTCCAAAATCCACGCTGATGCTCGGGACTATGTTCGCCGACCAACAGCATTGCGCCGCCCCATTCACCACCAACCGCAAAACCTTGAATAAAGCGTAGCAGAACCAAAATGGCTGGCGCTGCATAACCAATACTGGCATAAGAAGGAATACAACCCATGGCAAAAGTGGCAAAACCAACCATAATCAAACTGATTTGCAGTAGTTTTTTACGGCCGTATTTATCACCATAATGACCAAAAACCAAACCGCCAAGTGGACGTGCAATAAAGCCAACGGCATAGGTTGCAAAGGCAGCAATAATGCCCATCAGTACACTGCCATCACCCATAGCCGGAAAAAACAATTTGGAGAAAACCAAAGTACTGGCAATGCCGTAAATAAAAAATTCATACCATTCTGCAATCGTGCCAGCCATTGCAGCACCGACAACTTTTTTAATCGAAGATTTATCAGCAGACTCTACGTCGATCGCTGCTTGATTCACTGCTTCCATGTGAACTTCCTGTTTTACAATAAAATTAATCTGATGTTTTACTTAGTTGATATTGCCTAAACAGACATATTTCATTTCCAAATATTCATCCATGCCATATTTCGAACCCTCACGGCCAATGCCAGAAGATTTCACCCCACCAAACGGTGCAGCAGCATTAGAAATTAGGCCGGTATTAATCCCCACCATCCCATACTCCAGCCCGCGTGCCACACGGATAAATTGATTCAAATCTTGAGTAAAAACATATGAGGCCAAACCAAATTCCGTATCGTTGGACATCGCCAAGACTTCAGCTTCTGTCTCAAATTTAAAGATTGGTGCAAATGGCCCAAAGGTTTCTTCTTTGGCACACAACATGTCTTGTGTCACATCTTTTACCAATGTAGGGACACACCAATTTCCCTCAGTGTTCTCTGCTTTACCAGCAACCAGTGAGGCACCTTTGGCCAAAGCATCAGCAATATGTTCTTCAACTTTTTTCACTGCTTTACGGTTGATCAATGGGCCAATATCAGTTTCTACTTCTAGGCCATTGCCCAATTTCAATGCTTCAACTTTGACTTTGAGTTTTTCGACAAATTCGTCATAAATCGCGCTTTGCACATAAATACGGTTGGCGCATACACAGGTCTGACCTGCATTACGGAATTTTGTATCCATCACACCCTGTACCGCCTGATCCAGTTGGGCTGAATTAAAGACCAATACTGGTGCATTGCCGCCCAGTTCTAAAGACAGTTTTTTCACTGTTGGTGCGCTTTGTGCCATCAGCTTTGCGCCAATTTCGGTTGAACCTGTAAAACTAAGTTTTTTAATTAACGGATGTGCCGTAAACATCTGACCAATTTTGGTTGATGAGCCTGTAACCACATTGAAAACACCACTTGGAATACCCGCCTGCACTGCTAATTTGGCAATTGCCAGTGCTGTAAGCGGTGTTTCAGAAGCAGGTTTGACGATAATGCTGCAACCCGCAGCCAAGGCTGGCGCAACTTTACGGGTAATCATAGCTGCTGGGAAATTCCACGGCGTAATGGCTGCACAAACACCAATAGCTTCTTTAAAAACCAAAATTTCGCTGTTAGCTGCAGAAGGAATGATATCGCCATAACTACGTTTGGCTTCTTCGCTAAACCATTCAATATAGCTGGCAGCATAAGCAATTTCGCCCTTAGCTTCTTTGAGCGGTTTGCCCTGCTCGACGGTCATAATGGTCGCTAAATCATCCTGATGCTGCATCAGCAGATCAAACCAATTTCTTAGGATACGACTACGTTCATTCGGTGCGACATTCTTCCATTTCTTTTGTGCAATATCTGCATCAACAATAGCTTGTTCAATTTCTAATTCGCCAAGCAGCGGTACATCAGTAATGTGCGACTGATCCAGTGGGTTACTCACTGCAAGTGTTTCTGCTGAAGAAACCCATTTACCATTAATTAAACATCTGTACTCAAAAACAGACAGCTGGCTAATATCCATATTTTTCATTCCTAATGTATTTATTGCTTAAATCGTGCGATTTTTTTGACTAAAGTGGATTGTTCTACACCTAAGGCGTCTGCTGTAGCTCGCGTTGAGCCATGCAGCTGTAGTGCTTCTAAAATTAAATTACGTTCAAACGCTAAAACTCGATCTTTTAAGTTTTGCTCCACATTCGAAGTTGGATTGTGTTTAAATTCTTTAGGTAAATCTTCAGGTTGAATTTCATCCTGTGATGTGCTGACCATCATGCTTTCAATCACATTTACCAGCTGACGAATATTTCCTGGCCATGACTGCTGTGCGAGAACTTCAATCACTTCTGGGCTAAAATGCTTATTCATTTGGTATTTATCATTGAATATTTTTTGATATTGCTGCACCAATGGCAGAATTTCTGAACGGCGCTGGCGTAACGGTGGCAGCTCTAAATCCACCACATTGATTCGGTAGAACAGATCCTCGCGGAATTCTCCTTCAGAGATCATCTCTTCCAAATTTCGATGTGTAGCTGCGATAATCCGAATATCAACCTGCTTAAATTCGGTTGCCCCAACGGGTAAAAAGCGCTGATCTTCAATGACTTTTAATAACTTAACTTGCATACTCAGTGGCAGATCACCAATTTCATCAAGAAACAGCGTGCCTTGATGAGCAATTTCGAGCAGCCCTTTTTTGCCCTTAGTCGATGCACCAGTAAATGCACCTGGCACATAGCCAAACAATTCAATTTCCAGCAAATTGTCTGGGATGCCTGAACAATTCAGCTCTAAAAATGCCTGTTCTGCTCTTGAGCCAATACTATGGATATAACGTGCCAATTTACTTTTACCTGTGCCCGTTTCTCCCCGCAGCAGCACCTTGCTGTCAAATTTGGCAATATTGGTTGCCAAATCAAAAATCTTGCGGGTTTCACGCGAAATGATCAGGTCATGGGCTGCACTCGAAATGTGATATTGCGACTGACTACGAAACAGATTTTCCAGCTGTTCCTGCGCATGTTTAGCGCGCAGCAATTCAGTAATATCGCGTACACTGGTCACCACGCACATCAATTGCTGACGCTCATCAAAAATCGGACTACCCGTCACCAGTATTTTTTGACAACCATGAATGGTCTGAACCAGCGTCACCACTTCCCTGCGCTTAATCACCTCGAGTGAAGCGGAATTCGATAGGTAACCGACTTCCACCAGATCACCCATATAGCGCCCAATTAAGATGCTACGGTTTAAACCAGTAATACGTTCATAAGCATTGTTGACGGCAATGGTGACCGCATCAGCATCGGTGATGTAAATGCCGTCCTGAATTGCATCAATTAAAGAGCGAATCGGCTCAATTTCAAATATTGATCGGCCTTCACGTGACTGTAATGCAAAACGGTCTTTACTGGCTTTAATAAAGGCTTCAACCTGATCTATGCTCATGGCAGTTCCTTTAGGCTCAGTAAGCTTCGCGGTAAATGGCTTCTATATCCTGCACACTCAATTGGCGAGGGTTATTTTTCAGCAGACGCTCCACCTTAATTGCTTCAGCTGCCAAAGCTGGAATATCTGATTCCAAAATACCAAAAACACGTAGCCCTGATGGAATGTTTAATTGCTGGCAAAAACGATGAAGGAATTCCACCAATTTTTCCGCATTTGATAGATGTTGCTGACCTTCTGCCAGTTTCAAAATGACTGCGATTTTGCTCAGTCGCTCAGCACAGCCCAACACATTCCATTCCAGTACATAAGGCAACATCAAGGCATTGCTGACCCCATGCGCCATTTTGAATTTTCCACCCAATGGATAAGCCAAGGCATGGACAGCGCCCACGCCTGCGTTACCAAAGGCCAATCCAGCCATTAAGCTGGCAGTTGCCATTTTTTCCCGTGCAATTAAGTTGGACGGCAAGGCATAAGCTTGTGGCAAATATTCCACAATCAGCTCAATCGCCTGCAATGCCAGAGCATCTGTAATCTCGGTATGATTAACAGAGATATAAGCTTCTATCGCATGTACTAAAGCATCTACACCGCTGGCAGCCGTCACAGATGCTGGACAACTCACCGACATTAGCGGCGAAACAATCGCAACATCTGGCAACAGATAATCACTGACAATGCCCTGCTTCATTTGATTGGCTGTATCTGAAAGAATAGCAATGTTGGTAACTTCTGAACCTGTACCAGAAGTTGTAGGGATCACAATGAGCGGAATGTTGCGGCCCTGAATTTTATCAGTACCAACAAAATCACGGATCTCACCGTCCTGACCCGCGAAAGCAG
Source organism: Acinetobacter sp. YH12064 (assembly GCF_013419735.1). Lineage (NCBI taxonomy): Bacteria > Pseudomonadati > Pseudomonadota > Gammaproteobacteria > Moraxellales > Moraxellaceae > Acinetobacter > Acinetobacter sp. YH12064. The sequence goes on along the minus strand of NZ_VOZP01000006.1, from coordinate 222,555 downwards.
CGACGCATTTAGCAATATCTAATGCACTGCCACCACCGACAGCAATCACAGCATCACTTTGATGCGAATGATAAAATTCAATACAATCCTGTACCTGTTCTAGCTCTGGCTCGGGTTTAACAGAATCGTAAATGGAATATTCAATATCCAGTAGATCCAGCACGTGCTGGATGGTGCCCGATTTCACTACGCCTTGGTCACTGACAATCAGCGGTTTTTGAATATTAAATTTCAGCAGCGCCTGTGCCAAATAATCCAGTGCATCCTGCCCAGTGATTAATTTATTCGCGCTTTTAAATGTCGAAAAAGTCATAAACTGCCCTGTTAGATTTTATTAGCAATGTATTTGCCGATCTGTCCTAGATATTCTTCTGCTACGGGCAACTTGCCCGCTAAAGTAAAAATGCCATGCATCAAACCTGATAAATGGTGATACTCCACACTGATGCCGCTTTGAATTGCACGTTGTAGATAAAGCAAAGCCTCATCACGTAGTGGATCATGTTCCAGTGTCAGGAGATAAATTTCTCCATTGGCAGGGTCGAAAGGCTGATCAAGTAGCGATACTTGGGCTTTAGCAGACTCACTGTCTGTCAGCTGATCGAAGAACCAATGCATGGTACTTTGCACCAAAGGAAAACCCTCGTTATACGCTGCATAACTGGCTGATTCAGGATAGAAACCAATTACTGGATAAAGCAGCACCTGCGCTTTCAGCTGAATTTGATATTTTTGATAAAAATTTTGCCCAAGGTATGCCGCCAAATTTGCACCTGCGCTGTCACCGCAAAACACCATACGATCTACATTGACTTTCCATGCTTCCTGATTCGCTACAATGTACTGGAGTGCATTGTCACAATCACAGTAAGGGACTGGAAAGGCATGCTCTGGGGCTAAACGGTAATCTACGGCAATCACTCGTACATCCGCACTGTCTGCAATTTTTCTACAAATTGAATCATGGCTGTTTAGATTACCAATCACCCATCCACCACCATGAATAAACAACACAGTTGGACGTGCCTCACTACATTCTAATTCACGGTCATATAGACGAAGATGAACTGGCTCACCTGCAATCTCAGCCTCAATATCCCGTGTTTGGATATGGTCTAAATCGCGCATCGCCGCCAAGACGCAATTGGCTTCGTAACCTGCTCGCAGCGCTGGAATTTCACCCATTTTTTCAAATGACAATCCGCCATTTTTTAAAAAGGCTTCAATAATCGGCTGAGCATCGGGGTGCAGCATGCGGCTCATGCGAATTCACCTACAGCTGTATGGCGTGGTGAAGCATAATCTTCGGCATTAAACTGGGTATAGCTGCGGTAAGCTTCTACATTTAAAGGCCAGTTATTGATGACTTTACCTGCCGCATTTTTGTACCAACTTGAGCAGTCTGATGAAAATGCAGAACCGGCCATTTTGGCTTGGATATCAACATTGTATGCTCTGAATTTATCTGCTTTAACATCCAAAGAGGTTTGTTGCTTCAAAATGTATTGTGTTGCATCCACAACATATTGATGCTGAATTTCTAGCATCGTCACAATGGAGTTGTGGTTTAAATTGGTATTTGGACCATAGATCAGGAACATATTGTTAAATGATGGCACTGTTAGGCCAAGATATGCTTCTGCTCCCTCTGACCAAAGGTCTGACAAACGCTCGCCTTGATTGCCAATAATGTCCAAATCACCATTAAAGTTTTGGCTGGCAAAACCTGTACCATAAATGATTACATCCGCTTCAATCACTTCTCCAGTAGTGGTAATAACAGCATTTTCAGTGATTTCAGCAATACCATCCGTGACTAAAGACACGTTGTCACGGTTCAGCGCTGGAAAATAATCATCGGTACGTAGAATACGCTTGCAGCCGAACTCATAATCTGGTGTGAGCTTTTTACGCAGTTCTTCATCTTGTATGCTGCTATGTAAGTGTTCCAAAGCAATACGTACACCTTCTTGCTGAGATGCTGTACCCTGCTGTGTGCGGTCAAATCCTTCTTCACGCATCCGATGAATTTCATTACGGCTAGCAAAAAATGTCTCTGGATTTCTTTCAAATTCATCTAATTCGGCATCTGTGAATACAATTTGCCCGCGTGGCATAATCCAATTGGCGCTACGCTGAAATACTGTTAAATGCCCAGCCGCTCTAGCGACTTCAGGAATGTACTGCACTGCACTGGCCGCATTGCCAATACTAACGACTTTTTTACCGCTTAAGTCGATATCATAGTCCCACGCCGCTGAATGAAAGGCTTGGCCTTTGAATTTTTCTGCGCCTTTAAAATGTGGTGTAACTGCTTTATTTAGTTGTCCCCATGCTGGTACAAATACCTTAGCCTTTACGGGTGCTTGCCCACGAATTTGTAAATCCCACAGCTGTTCTTGTGAATTCCACACCGCTTGGGTAATTTCAGCATCATATTGAATATGTGGTTCTAAATCAAAATGTTTTGCCAAGCGCTGTAGATAATCCAGCAATTCGCTTTGGCCTGCATACATACTGCTGACACGCAAATTGGGGAAATAAGTGAAGCAATAAATATGCGATTGGGTATCACAGGCAGCACCCGGATAAATATTGTCACGCCAAACACCACCTAGGGCTGACGCTTTTTCAAAAATCTTAAAATTATGTAGACCGTTGCGTTTAAGCAGTGCGCCCATGCCTAAACCGCCATAACCTGAACCTAAAATTGCAACATCAATTACTTCACTAGTCATTTGCTCAATCCTTTAAAAAATTTCCATATCTAATGAAAAAAATCATCACAAGATACATTTCAATATTCATGCCAACTTTCACATAAACAATAACTTGTTGTTTTAGATTAGATTAAGTTAATTAATACATGCAATATCTGATGAATTTATTCATATATGTGAATATATTGATGAATTTTTTACTCAGCACTCTGTTGTAGATAATTTTTAAAAGACTTAGCACTCTTAAGATGCTGAATTTATTCTTATACTTTGGTCTTGTTTTATTATTTTATTACGTGATATTTCATATTTAAATTAGTCATTTTTTAAGCTTTTGAATATTTCTATGTCAAATTGGCAAGCAACTGTTAAATATGCTGATTATTCCAATTCTGACAAAAGTCTCAAATCAGCAGATTGATGAATTAATTCTTTAATTTCATTCTCTATAGATCATTGAGAGTGATTTAAATTATTTCATCTCTTTGCCAACTTTCGCTACGAATCAAATACACAGAGCTTAATTGACTTTATTAGTACTGCAACAAATGATTGGTTTGGCTTAAATTTTTAATCAATGTAAATAGAATTTCGATAATGGCTTGAGAACATAACTACTTCAATTTTGACGAAGCAAAGATTTAAACATCCCAAATGCGTTCAGTAGACTTGCTGAACAACATTAGGGATTGAGTATATCGCAGTAAGTAAAATCTCAAAACTGGCTAGTTAAAATCAGACTAGTTAAAACCGAATCAATTAAAATCAGAAAACTTTTTTCACTTATAAGCAAAAAGCCTTAGACTCGTTCAATAACCATAGCAAGCCCTTGACCAACCCCAATGCACAGGCTAATTACCGCATATTTTTTTCCACTGCGCTGCAATTCACGTGCTGTACTTAATGCTAAGCGTGCACCTGATGCACCTAGCGGATGACCCACTGCAATGGCTCCACCATTTGGATTAACGCGTTGATCATCAAATGCAATATTCAGCCCTTTCAGGCAAGCCAAAACTTGTGAAGCAAATGCTTCATTAATCTCAATAATATCCATATCAGCTAAATTCAGCTTGGCACGTTTTAATGCCAAATGAATCGCCTCTACAGGGCCAGCACCCATGATTCGTGGCTCAATACCTGCGGCAGCAGAAGACAAGATTCGCGCCATCGGCTGTATACCCAGTATTTGCTCTGCTTGTGCAGAACCGATCAGTAGCGCAGCTGCACCGTCATTAACACCAGATGCATTGCCTGCCGTAACGACCCCATTTTCAAACAAAGGCTTTAGTTTTTGTAGAGCTTCCAAGGTAGAAGAAGGACGCGGATGTTCATCCTCAATCACAGCTTTGGCTGGTAGCTTACGCCCTTGCGCAACATCGATACTGACAATTTCTCCGTCAAAAAAACCTGCTTGCTTGGCTGTCTCATATTTCGCTTGAGAAGCTGCTGCAAAAGCATCCGCTTGTTCACGGCTGATCCCATATTCAAATGCAACGTTATCACCAGTTTGAGGCATCGTGTCATCGCCAAACTGTTTTTCGATTTGAGGATTAGGAAAACGTGCACCAATGGTCGAATCAAAAACTTTAAAATCTCGACTAAAAGGTGCTTCTGACTTGGCAAAAACTAAGGGCGCGCGAGACATCGACTCAACACCGCCTGCTATAAAGACATCGCCTTCATCACAGGTCACAGCACGGGCAGCGTCAATTACCGCAGCCAAACCAGAAGCGCATAAACGATTTACCGTTTGTGCCGGTGTTTTCACATCTAAACCTGCCAGCAGTGCCGCATGACGCGCAATATTCCGGCTATCTTCACCCGCTTGATTGGTATTACCTAAGATCACGTCAGCATAGATGTCATTAGGTAGCTGATGTTTTTCCACTAATGCTCGTATTACATGTGCAGCGAGATTATCCGGACGGATTGACGATAAAGCGCCTGCATGACGGCCAAAAGCACTGCGTACACCATCATAAATATAAGCATTTAACATGTTTTATTTCCCTATAAAGTTTGAGTCTAGATGGATTGGGTCTAAACGAATTAGGCATGAAGTAATGACAGCTGTAAACGTGCACGGCGCTGCAGCCAAGGGCTTGGGCGGTAGCGCTGATCGCCTGTATTGGCATAGATCCGTTCTAAAATCAGGAGTATTCGGTCTGGTCCCAATACATTACCCCAAGAGATTGGGCCATGCGGATAGCCCAACCCAATTTTAACTGCCTGATCGATATCTGATGGTGCTGCAATCTGTTGCTGTGCAATATCACAAGCTAAATTCACTACCATTGCCAGCACGCGCTGAGCAACAAAACCTATGCTTTCCTCAACAACACTTACACCATGATCTTCCTTTGCGAACAGTGCATGCGCTTGATCAATATAATTCTTAGAGCTAACAATTGATGGCATGAGGGTACGGTGCTGAGCAAAATCAGTCAGCATATCAATTGAGACTGAACGTACAGGATCTACACCAAAACGTAATGCCGCTGTCGTGGTATCTTCGCCATACGTCGCTAATAGAATTAAACTGTCAGTTGCTGGATTCGATGCGCAATCAAGCACAGCACCCTGTGCTTGAACGTAATCTTTGAGCTGCTGCGCATCCTGCTCACGGTCAGCTTGAATCCATACCGTATTAAAAGTGTAAACTTCAGGCACAGCTTGCTTCGGAGTTTCATTTATTTTTTTACTATTTTCATAGCGGTAAAAACCTTCACTGACTTTACGGCCAACTTTCTTGCCAGCGAGCATTTGGCGGGTTAAGGCGCTTGGGCGGTAGCGGTCTTCTTGATAATATTGATTATAAATTGACTCCATCACTGGATGCGAAACATCTAGACCCGTCAAATCAAATAGTTCCAGCGGTCCCATTTTAAATCCAGCGCCTTCACGCAATATTCGGTCAACTTCAGAAACGGAAGCCACGCCCTCACCCAAAATTTTCAGCGCTTCCGTGCCATAAGCACGGCCAGCATGATTGACAATAAATCCTGGCGTGTCCTTGGTGCGCACACCAAAATGCCCCATACGCTGAGCGAGTTCAAGTAAAGCTATGGCAACGCTTTCATCAGTCGCTAAACCGGAAATAACTTCGACAATTTTCATTAAAGGGACAGGATTAAAAAAGTGAAACCCTGCCACTCTGCATTGATGATGAAGTTCTGAAGCGATAGCTGTTACAGATAGTGATGAGGTATTGGTGGCTAATATAGTTTCCTGGCCAACAATACTTTCCAGCTGTTTAAATAATTGCTGTTTGATCTGCAAGTTTTCGACAATTGCCTCAACAACGAGATCAACCCCAGCCACGTCTTCGATATGCTCCAGCACGCTAAAACGTGCCAAGATATGATCCAGCTCTACTTGGGTAAATTTGCCTTTGGCCTGCAATTTTTGCAGTGTGTTTTTTAACTGTAAGAGACCTGCTTCTGCTACCCCAGCTTTGACATCATAGAGTCGCACTTCTACTCCAGCTTGCGCTGCAATCTGCGCAATGCCCATGCCCATCACGCCTGAACCAATCAGTGCCATTGATTGAATAGTCATACTTATTCTCCCGTATACTGCGCTGGACGTTTTTCAAAGAAGGCATTTACACCTTCTTTCTGATCTTGAGTATCAAATAAAATCTGAAAAGCTTTACGTTCTAAAGCCAGCCCAGCCTGTAACGGCATATCAGGCCCAAGCTGAGCCACTTCTTTAATTTGTTGAAGAGCAATTGGGGAATACGCTGCAATGGTTTTAGCCAAATCCAACGCATGATCAATGGTTTGTTCATCTTCCACTACTTCAGAAACTAAACCCATACGATTGGCATGTTCTGCACTAATAAATCTTCCTGACAGAAGTAGCAACATTGCCTGATATTTACCAACCGCACGCAGCAAGCGCTGTGTACCACCAGCACCTGGCATCAGACCAAGTTTTACTTCGGGCTGACCAAACTGGGCTGATTTTCCTGCAATAATAATGTCAGCATGCATCGCTAATTCGCAGCCACCACCTAAGGCATATCCGTTAACAGCAGCAATAATCGGCTTACTGCAATCCGTAATGCTTTGCCAATACTGTTCAGTCCGGCGTAGATACATTTGTGCCGTGGTCGCTGTTGTAAAATCTTTAATATCTGCTCCAGCAGCAAAAACCCGACTTCCGCCAGTGATGACGATTGCACGAACTGCAGAATTTTGTTGTAGTTGAATAAACGCATCGGACAAGGCTTGACGCAATTCCAAATTCAATGCATTTCTCGCTGTTGGCCGATTTAGCACCAGCAGTGCTACGCCATCATTTTTAATGCTAATTTCGAGTAGTGAAGGATTGTCCATATCGTCATCTCTGTATATTCAAGGCTTTTCAATCATTGAAAAGCACAAAATGCGGTAGTTAGGCTTTGATTAAAATTTGAATGTATATTCCAAAATCGTTCTTAGCTCATCAATATCATCATAACGATAACCTTTGGTTGCACGGCTTGTTGCATAACGCAATTTTACATCGAGGCCTTTTGCAAAGCCTGATGGCACTTTATAAGATGCTTGAAGATTGGTTTCACGATGGGTGTAATCTACATTTGGATCGTAGACAAAACGCTTGGTGTAAAATGGGTTGTTGCTGTTACTGTTATCAATATCCCAACCATAAAAGTAACGTCCCATGAACGTTAAGCCAGGAATGCCGTAAGGTGACATATCTACTTCATATTTCACTTGCACTGATTTTTCATGCGCTTCAGAAAAAGTAGAATATTGGCCCACGTTATAGTTCAGGTTGTTTGAGCCAACAGAAGAAAAACCTACAATATCAAAAGGCTCATTCCCAAACACTTGCTGATACCCAAAAGATAAGGTGTGATTTTTGTAGTTGTAATCGGCCATAGCAGAAGCAATATATGCCTCAATATCACCACCATTTTTCTTGCCCGTATCGATATTACTGAAACTGGTGAAGCCAAGTTTTAGTTTTTGATCTTCATCAATTTTTTTAAAATATGTTCCGCCCAAATAAGCTTGATTCCAGACATCTTCTAATTCAGAAAAATAGGCGGTTAAAGAGGCATTTGGAAAACTGTAAGTACCACCAAGGAAGCTGACACTATTGGCCTTGATACCTGCGCCATAATCAGTGGTGAAATAATTTAGATCTTTGGTCGAATCCAGTGGATTCATGCTGTAAAAATAACCGACATTAATTAATAAATTGTTAAAGCTTTTATCCTGAATACTGACACCTGTACTCACCGTCGGTAATAGTCGAACTGTACTTGTTGCAAGCACAGGCACATAAGGGAATTGGTCACCATAGGTCAGGACGGTATCTTTATATTTAAGTTTTAGTGCACCACCTATTTCACCATAAGCACTTTTCGTTTCTCCTGTCACAGGGTCGTATTGAAGCAACAAGGTTCCTGTTTCATAAATATCACTATAGAGCCTAAGACCTAAAAGACCATATGCATCAAATCCAACCTGCAATGGCGTATCGGTATAACCAGATGAATACTTTGCAACAAAGCCCTGCCCCCATTCATTTCGAGTATTATTTCTTTCCTCTAATGGCAATTGTGAGTTCGCACCTGAAGGATTTTTACCGCCACTTTCATACTCACGATAAAAATGAAAATTTCTACCTAAAATTTCAAGTTGATCATCTTTAAAAATAAGATCTGCATAAGCAAAATTTGGCATAGCTATAACCAAACCAATACCCGTAGCAATTTTTTTCATTGATAAATTCATCAAAAATAATTCCATATTAAAAAATATCCATATAAAATAAAAATGCATATTATTAATAAATATATTCCTTATTATTTATTAATAAACGAAGGCATAATTATTTTTTATTCTATGAATAATTTCATAGTATCCAAATGCAAAACTTAATCTTTAATTAAGTTTCACATATATGAAATATCGGAATAAATTCAACTTAAAACTAGTCAAAGGATATGAAATATGAATGTTGATACACAAACAAAATTGCAGGAATTTTTGGATAGAGAAGCCATTCGAGATTGCTTATACCGTTACTGCAGAGGTGTTGATAAGGCTGATTTAAATGCTTTAAATTCAGCATACTGGGAAGATGCAATGGATTATCATGGGGCATATCAAGGCTCCGCTACTGGTTTCATCAGCGCAGCCATGAATAGCCTTAAAAGTGCCGTCGTTAGTATTCACCAGATCAGCAATATACTGATCGACTATCAGCCTGATGTATGCAAGGTAGAATCTAAATTTTTTGCACTCCAAATTTATCCAGATCAAAATAATAATAATCTTGAGACTCAAATATGGGGGCGCTATGCAGATAATTTTGAGAAAAGAAATGGCATATGGAAAATAGCAAAAAGAATCGTAATATACGATTGGGTACAAGAAAATAAAATGCAAGCCATTTCAAAAGAAGCTCGATTTAAATTAAGACAGCCAGTTGGATGTATGTATCCAGAAGATCCTATTTACTCATTACTATAGAATTTAAAATATAAATAACAAAAGCTGAATCCAATGATTCAGCTTTTGTTAGAGAGGCTTATTTCACAGTTTGTACTGTATATTCAGTCGCTACTTTAGTTTTCTTTTTAAATATTAAAGAAACTGAAATCGCAGCAATAATCGCTGGAATACTAATTAAAGCGAAATTCATCAAATGGGTTAAATGCAGGGTCAGTACATAACCGGTCACAATCGGACCAACAATCGCACCGAATTTACCGATAGAAGATGCCCAGCCAATCCCAGTTGAGTTTGCCACCAACGGATAGAATTGAGAAATATAGCTATACAGAAGAATGGCTCCGCCCTGAATAGATGCTCCTGCAATAATGACCAAACTGTACAGAATGAACGCACTAGATTTAAAGCCAAGACCAAATAGCGCCAATCCACCCATTAGGAACATACAGATCAATACTGTGCGTAGATTAAATTTATCCGCCAGTACACCACCAAAGAGTGTGCCTAAAATACTGCCGAAATTCAGCGCCATTAAGAAGTAAATACTCTTATCTAATGGATAACCCGCAATCATCATCAATTTCGGTAACCAGCTGCTAAGCGCATAAACAATGAGCAAAACCATAAAGAACGCGGTCCAGAAAAGTAAAGTACCACCAGCTCGCCCATCTTTAAAAAGAATATTGACAGAGTTTTTTGCTGTGTCGGAATCCTTATAAAGGGTGAATTCCTGCTCCAAATGGTTCACTTTTTCAGGTAACACGCGGTTCAGTGTATCCTCTGCCAACTTCAACTTACCTTGACCTACCAAATAGCTCACTGATTCAGGCAAGTATTTCCACATAAATGGAATGAGAATAACTGGCACGCCTGCAACTGCAAACATAATACGCCAGCCAGAATCCTGTACATACATAGAGCCAATTACAGCAGAAATAATTCCGCCAATAGCAAAACCACTAGACATTAAACCAATCATGGTTGTGCGCTTAGTTTTAGGAGAAAACTCTGCAGTCAAAGCCACAATATTTGGCATAATACCGCCCACGCCTACACCAGCGAGAAAACGTAAAGTACCAAATTCCAGCGGCTGTGATGCAAATGTGCATAGGAACGTTGCCACACTTAGCAAAGTCACACTCATCATCATGATTTTTTTACGGCCGACATAATCTGCAATAATACCGCAGCCCAGTGATCCCACAGCCATCCCTACCAGCGCCGTACTTCCTAAAATACCTGCTTCAATGGATGTTAAGGTCCATTCCTGCATCAGCAGCGGCAATACAACACCATAGACCACCAAATCATAACCTTCAAAAGCACTGATTAATGCTCCCCAAATCAAAAATTTGACATGAAAGCTATTAATTTTGGCTTCATCTAGCAGTTTTGTGACGTTAATAGAACTCTTGTACATTATTCACCTCCATTGTGAATAAATAGTTATTTTTCACTTAAAATCAATACTAATACCTAAAGCTATTGAGGCTACACAAAAAAAACGTTCTTTATAAATATAAAGATAAAAAATAAGGCACAGTCTTTTGAGACTGTGCCTAAATACTTAACTAGCGATACTAACGACTGAGCTTCCAATTGCTTTATTAACAGCTGGGATAATTTTTTCACCCCATAAATCAATTTGCTTCAACATCGTTTTCTGATCAAAGTCACCCAGTTGTGTTTGAATTGCAATTTGATCTGGTTTTAAAATTTCAATTTCTTCGATTAATTTTTCAATCACATAATTAATGCCGCCAATTGGCATGTTCTTAGCCATTTGCTCGAAAGATAAATCTTGCTCAGTTGGCATTTCTTTAATCATGTAACCATCTTCACTTTGCTGTGTACGTTTCTGCAAAGCTTCCGAAAGACGGCGCTGGTAGCGAGCATTCTCCAAATAGCTTTCCACTTCCGCTTTATTTTCGCTGGCATAGCAACAACGCAACAATGCTATTTTACTATCTGAAACTTGTTTACCTACGCTTTCTGCAGCAGCTTCTAAATTCTCGCGCACCTGACGGATACGATCATTGCCATCATGATAAGCGGTCACAAAAATGTTATGCCCTTCTTTGTAAGCACGCGACATACTTCGCGGTGAACCCGCTGCCATCCAAATTGGAGGCGTAGGCTGCTGTACTGGACGCACAGCAATAGCTGTTGGTGGAATTTGAATATGCTCACTAGAATGTTCAAAAATTTTATTGTTCAAACCTTTCATAATGATTTCTAAATATTCATTGAACACTTGTGGTGCATCACCTAAATCAATGCCAAAACGTTCAAATTCAAATTCCTGATATCCTGAACCGACGCCAAAATCCAAACGACCATTTGAAACAATATCTGCAAAGCCAATTTCAGATAATAGGCGCTGAGGCTGATAGAGCGGCAGTACACATACAGCTGAACCTAAGCGAATTTTTGAAGTTTGACCTGCACACGCCGCCACCATCATCAATGGTGAAGGTACAAGGCTATAGTTATTAAAATGATGTTCTGCAAACCAAGCTGCATCAAAGCCGGCTTTTTCAGATGCTACTGTTTGTTCAATTGAGTTTAAAATTACTTGTTCAGATGTCTGGTGATAACCGCGCTGCGCAGCCAAAATAAATGTACCAAATTCCATATTAAAATCTCCTGATTACATTTTTTAAAATAAATCATCCCTGAGCGCTAAAATTTTTTTTTGCGCTAAAATGATTTTGATCCATTGTTTATTTAAGTTTAAAAATTAAACTTTATTTTGAAATTTATATCTCTTGCTTAAATTCAGTGTATGGATAATTTTTCAATTATGCATGCGCTTTTTTAAATCCAAGGAATTATTCACATATATAAATTTTAAAGAAAATTTCAGGCTGATGCTTTCTTGGCGCTGAAAAATTCCGTCACACTTTTACAGTAATCTTCACTTAACCCAGCCTCATTTTGTAATGCTGCTTCCAATTCCAATTGTTGCTGCAATGTGTTCGTGCTGGAGGGTTGAAAAGCAGTTTTAATGTTTTGCATCGACAATATCGGTCTTTGTGCCAGTTGTGTCGCAAGCTTTTCAGCTGTAGCTTGCAAAGTCTCTGACGTACAGACTTGCCAAATCATACCCATGTACAAAGCGGCTTGTGCAGTCACAGGCTCTGCCAGTAACGCAATCGCTTTAGCGCGGGCAAGCCCAATCAATCTTGGCAACGTCCAGCTCAAACCTGCATCTGGCCCTAACCCAATTTTAGAAAACGACAATACAAATTTGGCATTTTCTGCCGCGAGCACAATATCACAGGCCAGTGCAATACCTACTCCTGCGCCCGCAGCTATACCATTCACTGCACAGATTACAGGTTTTGAGCTTTGCTCAATCGCTGTAATTACAGGGTTATAGTTATCCCTTAGCGAAGCACCAAGATCCAACTTTTTAGTTAAATCTTTTCGCTCATTTAAGTCTTGTCCGGCGCAAAAGCCGCGGCCATTTCCGGTAATCAGAATCGCCCGGCAACGCGGATCATCATTGGCTGCCTGCAGTGCCTGATGCAATTGCTTGAGCATTGGCACAGTCAGCGCATTCATTTTAGCGGGCCGGTTTAAACGGATAACCGTACAGCCATGATGCTGTTCCGTCACAATGTTTTCTGCCTCGGCGCAAGGTTCCTGCCAAACCACATGCGCTTTGACCGCATTTGTTTCCACATGAATCCACCCATATTTCTTAGCTTTTGCGACCATGTCATCAAAACTTTGGTTCCAATCCGCCCCAGCTGAAAATTGCGTGACGAGCTGCTGATCTATCCATACATGATCATCCTGATCAATCGCGATGCCGTCAATCTGCGGGTATTCGCCGTGCGCAAAACCATTCAGCACAAATTTGAATGATTTAAAATCCTGCAGCTGTTCCAGCTTCAAGCCCTGTTCTTTGCAATACATTAAATCCATAATCTGCTCCTTAAGCGGCTTGTACAGACGCATCGCCGGCGTTGCCGAAAGATGACCAGCCGCCGTCTACAAATAATGCCGAACCATTCATATAAGAGGCTTGATCAGAAGCTAGGAACAGCACTGCATTGGCAATATTCTCCGGCTTGCCTAAATGGCCCAGCGGTATGCGGCGGTTGATTTTTGGAGTATCAATCGAATTGGTGCGTTCTAGTTCTTCTACACCCGGCGTACGGATATAGCCCGGACATACCGTCACGACACGAATGCCCTTTTGCCCCAGTTCGGCTGCCATGCAGCGGGTAATCATTTCTATAGCTGCTTTTGATGCGCCATAGGCATGTCTTGGCGCAAATGGCAGATGCGTATTGATGGAACCGAAATTCACAATCGCGCCGCCCTGTTCCGGCATCAGTTTGACCGCTTCACGCGCGCAGCTGAATGAACCGGTCACATTAGTGGCCATAATGCGTCTTAACCCCGGCAGTGACTGCTGTTCCACTGGGCCAAAAATATCTGCAATCGCTGCGTTATTCACCATGACATCAACATGGCCAAAGCGCTGTTTAATCTGTTCAAAGGCTGAGCTGATCTGCGCTTCATCAGTGATATCAACCTGCATAGCCAAATGCTGACTGCCAAAATCCTGCTTCAGCTGTTCAACTGAGGCCGCATCATAATCCAGCATCGCCAGCACATCACCTTGCGCTGCAAAAGCTGCCGCAGTTGCCCTGCCTATGCCGCGGGCTGCACCGGTAATCACCACAACACGCGCAGCTGTTTTTTGCGCGGTGCGCTGTTGTTCTTCATCGGCGCGGATGAATTGCGCTTCGCAAGCATCGCCAATTTGGTTAAAGGTCGCATAACCGCCATCGACCGCAACCACAGAACCGGTGATGTATTCAGCGCGCTCCGAAGCCAAAAAAACCACCACACTGGCAATTTCATCTGGACGGCCTAAACGACCCATTGGAATGCGCTTGCGGATAGCATCTAAATCGAGCTTATTGTCCTGTTCCAGCGCAGCAACCATTTCAGTTTTGATATAGCCCGGCGCGATGGCATTGACGCGGATTTTTTTCTCGGCCAGTTCACAAGCCAGTGATTTTGTTAGGCTGATCACCGCGGCTTTGGATCCAGCATATGCATTACGCTTTGGGTTGGAGTGCAGTCCAGCGCCGGATGAAATATTGATGATTGATGCATGTTCATGTGTCATAAATTTCAAAGCTTTTTGCACCAGCTCGATAGAAGCCATCCAGTTCACTTCAAAAGTGTTTTCAAATTCTTGGGCAGAAGTCTCCAGCACACTGTTCATTGACGGGCCAATAGCCGCATTATTGACAATTAAATCGACCCGCTGAAACTGCTGGGTGATGCTATCCATGGTTTGGCTGATTTCTTCAGGATTCAGCAAATCGCAGGCATAAACCGCTACCGGATGTTCAGCTTTATCCTGCAATGCGTTTAGGCCCTGCTTATTTTTATCAATGGCCGCCACCTGATAACCTTGCTCCTGCAGCTGCAGGCAAACTGCCATCCCGATACTGCCTGCTGCGCCTGTAACAACTGCTACTTTTTGTGTATTCATCTTTCAAATCCTTTTGAGTTATTGGGTATCTGTGATCCGTTATTTTCTAGCGGCTTTTTGCAACTTGGCGGAATGCGCCGTCTTTATACAGTAGAATTTCATGGTCGAATGTTTCAGCCGCCACTACGCGTCCGATGTATAAATTATGCGTGCCCCATTCAATGCATTTTTCCACCAAGCAGTCGAATGAAACCGCTGCACCATTCAGCACCGGCGAACCCGTTTCCAAATGATGCCAATCGCCTTCTGCATAGCGCCCTTCAGGCGCAAGTCCTGGGGTGGAAAACAGCCGCGCCACATTATGCTGATCTTCACTGAGCATATTGATCGCGAAAGCGCCGCTTTCTGCAATCAGTTTTTCTGCGCTGGCGCTGCGGTTAACACAGACCAGCATACTTGGCGGCTCCATAGACACCGAACAGATCGCTGTAGCGGTCAGGCCGTGACGCACATCGCCATGACAGGTTGTTACCACACCGACAGGTGAGGCAATATTGCGCATAGACTGTTTAAAATCCACAATGTCGATACTGTCAATTGCAGGCTGGTTTTGAATCATGTTTTCGAATTTTTTCAAAATTTCGCGGTCTATTTTTACGTTCATTTGAGTAGCTCCAATTCCTTTTTCTCTTGCATCCATAGTGCTTTTTTCACATTAAATGTGCAATAAATTGGCTGATTTAGCGCACATTTACACAGATATGAATTTCGCAGCTGCGCATCAGGTAACGATCAATGCATCTAGCGCCATCAAGCCTTGGCCTTCTGGGAATACCATCACCGGATTCAAATCGATGCTTTCATACTGCCCTTGATTGACGTAGGCAAATTGCGACAAATCAGAAAGCATTTGCGCTAGCGCATCAATATCTGACGGCGCGCCGCCGCGCACGCCTTCCAGCATGGCAAAGCCTTTAATTTCACGGATCATGCGGTGCGCTTCCTGTGTATTGAATGGCGCAACACGGAAAGTCACATCTTTAAGCACTTCCACAAAGACACCGCCCAAACCGAACATCACCACAGGGCCTAAACTTGGATCGGTAAATACGCCGACAATTGTTTCGGTGCCACCTTGAATCATTGGGCTTAAAATCACCCCATCCAGTACGGCTTCAGGCGCTTGCTGCCGTACATGAGCTAGCATGCTTGCCATTTGTTCCTGAACCTGCGCTGCATTTTTTAAGTTCAGCTTGACGCCGCCTACTTCAGTTTTGTGCGGCAAATCGGCAGAAGCGATTTTCATCACCAGCGGGTAACCGATTTGCTCGGCTGCCGCTGCAGGGTTCTGATCTGAAGGCACTAAAATTTCTGGGGTAAAAGTCACGCCTGCTTTGGACAAAATGGCCTTGGCTTCGTGTTCGCTCAATGCTTTTTGCGGAATTTCAACCGGTTCTGGCAGCTGAATTTTAGGCAATGCGCGTTCTAATTTGGCCTGCTGTTTCCACTGCTGGAACTGCCACAACACTCCCAATGAATGAATCAGCGCACTGCCGTCTGCAAACACCAAAAAGCCATTGTCTTCATAGGTTTTTACGATTTCACGCGGCGCAGTCATGGTCAGGCATTTTACACAGGAAGTATCGTCCTGCATCGCATTGCTCAGCGACTCATTCAGTAAAGCTGAAAAGTTCTTGCTGCTAGGCCCGCTGCCCAATATGCCGGCAAATATGTTATAGCCGCCTTTTTGGATCATTGCGCGCATAAATTCAGTCATGATCGGCAGTTCAGTCGCCGCCTGCGCGGTCACATCGACCGGATTGACCGGTGAGGCATAAGGCAGAATTTGTTTCAGTTCCGCTTGTACATCTTCCGGCATGGCCGCTACATCTAAGCCGGCTTTTTCTGCATCATCCGACATTTGAATGCCAAAACCGCCAGAGAAGGTATAAATGCCTAGCTTATTGCCCTGCAGCGTGCCTGCTTTCACCACGGTATAGGCGATATCAATTTGTTCAGCCGTAGTATGCGCGCGGAATACGCCATACTGGCGCAGCACCGCATCAAAGACATGATCCAGCCCTGCCAGCGCTGCCGTGTGTGAACTCGCTGCCTGCGCGCCAACGGCAGAACTGCCGACTTTCATAAAGACAATAGAGATGTCTTTACGGCGGGCTTTTTCCAAAGCCTGAATAAAGTTGTCACGGTTGCGGATACCTTCAGCATAGACCATTACGACTTTCACTTCGGACTGATCCACCGCCCAAGATAAAGCTTCGGAAATATCTAGATCGCATTCATTGCCGGTAGTAATCCAATATCCAACACCTAATCCGCGCTCACGGCAGAGATGCGCAATATGCGAACCATAAGCGCCGCTTTGCGACACAATCGCGACAGGTCCTGCCTGCACAAATCCGCGGTCTAAAATAGTAGAGAACGTACCGTAATAATGTTTGTAGGTATTAAAAACACCTAAACAGTTTGGCCCGAGTAAACGCAGATTGGCTTCTTTGGCAATATTCACCATTTCTGCCTGCATTTCACTGCCGGCATCACCCGCTTCAGAAAAGCCGGCAGAAAAAACGATCGCTGATTTCACACCTTTATCTGCACAAGCTTTGACAGAGTCCAGCACTGCAGATGCCGGCACTGCCAGCAAAGCGACATCGGGTGTTGCATCAATCGCATCCAGACTGGCATACGCCTTATAGCTCTGCACGCTTTCACGGTTAGGATTGATTGGATAAATTTCGCCTAAATAACCGCTATTTTTCAAATATTTCAGCGGACGCCCGCCGATACGCATTGGATTGTCTGAAGCCCCTATCAGCGCCACAGACTGCGGATTCATTAATGCTTCTAATACAGAACTTGTCATTTTTTAAACCTTTAATTCGATGTCTAATTTATTTATTGCTGATAGCGCGGTTCAGGCAGCCCCTTTACGCCCAAGCCATCAATGGCAAACAAATAGCCGCCTGCAGGGTGGCGGGAAATCATGCGCCCAGTACCTGAGTTTTTAATTGAGGTGACATATAAGGTGCTGAGGTCATCTCCGCCAAAGGCCAAGCAGCTTGGAAAATCTGTTGGTGAACGAATAAGGCGGTCCAATGTGCCGTTCGGGGCAAAACGTGCGATTTTATTGGCGCTGACCAAAGCCACCCATAAATAGCCTTCTGCATCCACAGTGGCGCCGTCTGGTGCAGAGCCTAAACCCGAAGTATCAAAAAAGATCCGCGGTTCAAGCAAATCCTGATTGCCATCGCCATAGTCATAAGCGCGGATTTTCAAATCCAGACTGTCTGCCATATACATGACCTTGCCGTCCGGACTGAACGCGATACAGTTGGAAATGCGGATGCCGTTTGCCAGTTTTTTCGACTCACCTGTACGGTTCATGCGGTACAGCTCACCCAAAGGGTCAGTATGAATTCCCATAGAGCCGCAGATAAAATTGCCAAAACGGTCAATTTTTCCATCATTGAAGCGCACCTTTTCATTGGGCGGAATCGGCTGCATAAGGGTTTTAATTTCGCCTGAATCTAAATTCAGTTCATAAAAGCCATCAACCAAACTGACGATTAAGCTGTTGTTTTGCGCTAAACCGATACAGCCAATTTGTGACGGAGTTTTCCAGCTTTGATATTGCTGTGTTTTGGGATCATAGCGCTTGACCAAACAGCTAACGCTGTCCACCCAATACAGGCATTTGCTCTCGCTGTCCCAAATTGGGCTTTCACCCAGCAAATCTGCAGTGTCGCCAATTTTTGAAACGGTGATGGTCATGGTGCATTCCTCTTGCTGATTCAATATTCGAGCGCTGTCCCTGCGCTCTGTTTAAAATGGCCGTTGATTAAGAAAAGGCGAAAGTCGCTGCGCCATCGACAAACAAGACATGGCCGGATACAAAACTTGCTTCATCGCTGGCCAAAAATACTGCTGCATTGGCAATATCATCTGCCGAACACAAGCGGCCTAAAGGCATGCGCTTGCGCCGGTTTTCCCATGCTTCTTCCGACACCACCAGCTTGGCGCCATCTGTCGGTGTCGATGTTGGCGCAATCGCATTGACGCGGATATTGTGTTCGCCAAATTCCGCTGCGCCGGAACGGGTTAAGCCAGATACTGCGCTTTTCACTGCGCTGTACATCACGCCGTTTTTCATCGCCAGCACAGAAGACGGCGAACCGATGTTAATGATGTTGCCGCCACCCGCGCTGATCATGTCATTCAGCACAGCCTGATAGCCCCACACCACGGCTTTAAAGCCAACATCAATCATGCGGTTAATCATAATTTCAGTCTGATCTGCCAAAGGCCCGTAACGGTTCCACATGGCGTTGTTCACTAAAATTTCGACTGGGCCAAAATGCGCCTTGAGTTTTTCAACTTGAGCAAACAGGTCTTCGCGTACTGCAACATTGCAGGCCAGTGCAAAGGCTTTGCCGCCTTGCGCTACAATATGATCAACTGCTTCCTGTGCAATTTCTTCTTTCAAATCCAGCACACCCACCAGCGCGCCTTCACGTGCAAAAGCCTCACTGATTGCGCGTCCAATGCCGCGCCCACCGCCAGTAACCAAAGCAACTTTTCCTGACAATCTCTCCATGATTGATTCCTTTATGCGTTTAAAAATCTCTCGATTTTTGTGTATTGTTCAAGTGATTGGATGACTACATCTTTGCATTTAATTTTTCCTGCTGACAATGCAAAAACGCAAAAGCCGGCCAGTTTCACAGATGTGAAAAAGTCAAAAAATTGCTGAGTAATTTGCTTTAAGAGAAGCAAGCGGCTTAAGCTGAAATTCAATCTGCTGCAGTAGAATAACCTAGACTGCTGGGGTCATCCCGCTGTTCCAAGGCATGCTGATTTAAAGGATCAATCCAAAGCATGATTGATCTTTTTTATTGATTTATAAATTATATTTCTTTTTAAATTAAATACTTAATTAATTTTAAACATTTGTTATATCGATAGATATATACCAATACATATTCGACGAAATATGGAAGAAATTCCTATGTTTTTCGTCGGATATAAATGCTAGATTGATTCAGCGAAATACAGCAGAAGTGCTATAGATTTTATTTGAAATGTAAAAATTCATGGATAAGAAATTAAGAAAGATTCATAAGGAGCAGCAAAGTTGAGCGATTCCCAAGTTAAGTCAGCAGTAAGAGCATTGGAAATCATGGAATATTTCCGCTCCGTAAAACAGTCCCGCTCAATGAGTGAAATTTCAACTGTTCTAAACTACCCGCAGTCCAGTACTACAGTTTTACTGAAAACCTTAGTCTCCAGTGGATATTTAAATTTCAACCGTACAGAACGGCTCTATTTTCCTACCCTAAAACTTTATGATTTGGGCAATTGGATTCCGTCCAGAATTTTTTCTTCTGAACTGGTTTTGGATGTGCTGCAGGATATTCATGATAAGACTGGCGAGACCGTTTCGATTACCACCAAGAATGATATTTATGTACAGTACAATAAAATCATCCATTCTGTGCATGCGCTGCGTTATCACGTCAACGAAAGCGAATTGCGCCCGCTGACGCAATCCTCTGCCGGCTGGTTGCTGATGTCAACCATGAACGATAAAGCCTTGGACAATACCATCCGCAGAGCCAACAGCGTTACCCAGCAAGAAGGCTACCGTGTGGACATTACCGAAATGATGGAACGCATCCGTCAAATTCGAGAGCAAGGCTATTCATGCACAGGCAATTTGCCATTTCAAGGCAGCGGCACCATTTCGGTACTTGCACCCATCAACATTCATGGCCAGCCGGTCACTATCGGCATCGGCGGTGAACTGCAACGTATTAAACAGAACTTTGACAGCTATCTGGATTTATTGCGCACGGGTGTTAAACGCTTAGAAAATAACAGCAACTTCCATCTGCCAATTGAAATTGCGATGTAATTTTTTTTTCATCTTTTTATACATAAAAAAAGAGTTTTTATCTGACAATAAAAACTCTTTTTATAAACAATCAATACTTTAAGTTGGTAAATTCAATACCACTTTGGCTAGAATGTTGCGCTGAATTTCATTTGATCCTCCAAAAATTGCCGGTGCACGCGCGTCCAAGAACAAGTTCATTGCATCAACTGCACCACCGTCAATTTCAATATCATCGTCCAGCCGTGCATCTGCGCCCGCCAGTACCAACGTTTCTTCAGTAATGCGCTGATACAGTTCTGTGGCCGCAATTTTCAAAATGGATACATCTGCGCCCAAATGCTTGCCTTCGCGCAACACTTTGGCATAGCGCTCAAAGCTAGATCCTAAATCATATAAGTCCAAACGCAGCTTGGCATATCGCGACAGAAAAGCAGCATCGTCAAAGGCTTTTTTATGCTCCGCCAATTTGTCTAAGCGGCCCAGCGCCAATTCAGCACGTACAGGCGAGCCTAAGAAAATACGCTCATGACCCAAGACAGATTTGGCAATGGTCCAGCCCTGATTCAGCTCACCGACCAAGTTCTCTTTTGGCACACGGACATTATCAAAAAACACTTCACAGAAATCTTTTTCACCGCGCAGGTTTTCAATAGGTCGCACGTCCACACCTGGGGTGGTCATATCTACTAACAGCACAGATATGCCCTTTTGCTTTTTGACTTCCTTATCTGTACGCACCAACAGAAAAATCAAGTTGGCGCAGCTGCCCAGCGTGGTCCAAATTTTTTGTCCATTCACCACAAATTCGTCGCCGTCCAGTTCAGCACTGGTACGTAGGCTAGCCAAATCCGAACCTGAGTTTGGTTCTGAATAGCCCTGACACCAGATATCTTCACCAGAAAGGATACGCGGTAGATAATAATCTTTCTGCGCCTGTGTACCGTAATTTAAGAGCAGCGGGCCCACCAATGATGTACCATGATCGGGAATACGCGGACAGCCATTTTTCGCCCATTCTTCAACATAAATCATATGCTTGGCGGGCGTCAGCCCCATACCGCCATATTCTACCGGCCACATTGGCGCCAACCAGCCATGTTTATACAGTGCTTGATACCATTCTTTCACTTCTTCGTACAGCGGACGCTGCTTGCGCATATATCTCAATTCTTCCGGACAGTTTTCCAAAATCCATTCACGGAAAATTTGGCGGAACTCTTGATCCGATAAGCTATTCCAATCAGCCATGATTTAGCTCCTGAAATACCGGTGTGCGTTTTTCTAAAAATGCAGCCATTGCTTCTTTAGAATCAGGGTGGCGAGTCATTTGTACAGTCAGGTTTTGCTCAAAGCGGTAACCGTCTTTCAATCCCATTGTTTCCACGGTATTAATCGCGCGTTTTGCCAAGCGCACAGCTGTTGGACTCTTGCTGGCAATCGAATTCGCAATTTGCATCGCTTCTTTCATCAGCTCTTCAGGCTTAGTGCAAGCCTCAATAATCCCGCGTTCGTACAGTTCACGCGCACTTACTCGATAACCAGTCAAAATCATGCGGCGCGCTAGAGAGTGCGGCAGCAGGCGCATTGCATGGCGTGCACCGCCCATGAGGCCGATATCAATTTCAGGTAAGCCAAATACCGCATTTTCTGAGGCTAAAATAATATCGCAGCATAGAGTCAATCCCAAACCAGCACCTAATGCAACGCCATTCACTGCAGCAATTACTGGGATATTGGACTCCATGATACAAAAACCTGCTTCACGGGTACGGCGCAAATGACGGCTGGTTTCGCCCGGTGTTGCGCCAACGCTGCCGCGTGATTTAATATCCGCTCCTGCAGAAAAGACTTTGCCTTCTGCGGTTAATACAATCACGCTGACATCGGTTGAATCATTCAGCTCATCAAACACGCTGATCAACTCTTCGACAAACTCTTTAGATTGCGCATTGACTGGCGGACGGTTTAAAGTCACGACAGCAACGCCATTTTCGATTTCTGTTTTAATTAATTGATTTAGCATGAGAACTCCTTATTGACTCTTCTTTCCTTGGATTAATTTGCACGTTCAGTCTGAACGAATTTAATTCTTAATTTTTCAGCATCGCCGAATGAGGCGGCTAAATTGATTGCGCGCTTCAAATACAGACCAATATCACATTCTGCTGTGAAGCCCATGGCACCATATAAATGCACCGCGCGGCGGCCAATCGAAGTTGCAGATTCACTGGCACGCACTTTAGCCGCCAGCACCGCTAAATGGCTGTCTATGCCATGTCCTGAAACTAAGCGTTCAACTGCATTGTCAATTGCGGCACAGGCAAATTCCGCATCGGCCCACATATCTACCAAACGATGCTGAATCACTTGAAATTTAGCAATGGGCTGGCCAAACTGTTCCCGCTGCTGCATATATTCACTGGTCAATGCGACCAATTTGCTGGCAATGCCAGCAAGTTCGGAAGCCACAGCCAGCATTGCTAAATCACTGCATTGGCCTAATTGTGCACTTAAATGCCCCTTTGTCAGCAACTGCGCCGCTGGTACAGCCGTATCATTTAAGCTGAGTATTGAAAGTGTCGTACCATCTACTGCGCGGTGATCCTTCCTTGAAATGCCCGAACTTTGCGCCGGCACACTAAATAGATATTGCACACCTTCAGCATCATGCGCTTGTATAATAAAATCAGACGCTTCTTGTACCGCGTCTAAATATTCACTTTTACCATTTAGAATAAAATCCTGACCATTCAGGACTGCAGTTATTTTTCCTCCAGTCACAGGAACCACCAGCTGATCCGCATTTAGCAGCACAGCAGCCAAACGTGAACGCTCTTCAGATGCGTCCAAGCTATTTAAAATGGCTGAGGCAAATACCGCTGAAGATGCAATAGGTGATGTCACCAGTTCCTGCCCCAGGGCATGGCTAATAACTGCCTGCTCTTTAATGCTTAACCCGGCACCACCCTGTGCTTCGGAAAGCAATAAGCCAATCCATCCAGCATCCGCCATTTCTTTCCATTGTTTTTTATCCAGTGCATTCTGGCTCTCTCTCAATTGGCGTAAACCTTTTGCACCGGGAAAGCCTTTTGAAAATGCAACCACACTTTCTTTAAGCATGCCCAGTACGCCGTCAGCATCATCCATCATCAGTTCTGACATTCACAAATCTCCTTTTTGCATTTCAGCAGCATCACATCGTGTCTAGTCATTTCAAGATATTCAAATACGGAAAAACTAAATTTTCATTCAGGGAACTGAGCTATATCAGCAGGCTTCCTTGCGTACCGAAGACCATTTTTATCGTGGTTTAGAGAATGCGGTTAAGCGATGGAATGTGTCAATTTCAAAGCTACTTTTGCTTGAAATATCATGTATATGAATTTTTAATTTTTTTTAATCTACTAATACAATTTAGTTTAATTTACTGAAGCTTAATAATTAATTATTGGGCTTTCTAATTGCTAATCGAAGAGTTATAAATACTTCAAAAAATTAAAATTGAATCAAAGCCCTTCCCATCGTATCTTAGATAAGCTTAATCGATTTAAACAAATCCAAAATTTTATGTGGGGTAAGTTGAGGGGTAAATTCACAGATAAAAAAAAGCCCTTGCAAATACAAAGGCTTAATTCAACATTTGGCGGAAGCGGTGAGATTCGAACTCACGGAGGACTCGCGCCCTCGTCGGTTTTCAAGACCGGTGCATTAAACCGCTCTGCCACGCTTCCATGTGCGCCATAATACGGAGGTTTTATTCATCTGACAAGTAAAAATTACAACTAAACCTTTCAAATGAATATTGTTTCGCCAAATCCTTAAAGTTTAGCCGCAAGCTCCGCACCTTCACGTATTGCGCGTTTCGCATCTAACTCTGCTGCTAGTTTTGCACCACCAATAATATGGTAATTGGCAAGGGTTTTCTCACCCTGTTCTGGCATCAAATGCTTTACCGATTCCTGACCTGCACAAACGACAATCGTATCTACACGTAATAATTGATCATGCCCTTCATATTCAACCCAAAGACCTTCATCAGTAATGGCTTTGTATTGAACACCACGCAGCATACGAACCGCATTTTTCTTTAATTGTGCACGGTGTACCCAGCCTGATGTTTTACCTAACCCAGCACCGAGTGCAGTTGTTTTACGTTGTAATAAGTAGATTTCACGAACAGGAGGTTCGAGCTCAGCAGCCTGCATACCACCTTCTGTTATGTAGTTTGGATTTGGATCAACACCCCACTCCCGCTGCCAATCCGCTAAAGGCATTGGTTGTGGCTGATGTGGTGGTTTGAGTAAAAATTCAGATACATCAAAGCCAATGCCGCCTGCACCAATCACAGCAACTTTATTGCCCACAGCTGCGCCTTTCAGCACTTCTGCATAAGACAAGACATTCGGTGCATCACTACCTTCGATTTTCAAGCTGCGAGGAACTACACCTGTTGCAATAACCACTTCC
The DNA here is from genome assembly GCF_013419735.1 of Acinetobacter sp. YH12064. Lineage (NCBI taxonomy): Bacteria > Pseudomonadati > Pseudomonadota > Gammaproteobacteria > Moraxellales > Moraxellaceae > Acinetobacter > Acinetobacter sp. YH12064. The sequence goes on along the minus strand of NZ_VOZP01000006.1, from coordinate 197,517 downwards.
TCAAACCCTTCACGTTCAAGTTGTTCACGGTTTACACGCGTGTTTAAACGCAGATCGACACCCGTTTTTTCGATTTGAACTTTAAAGTAGCGAATCGTTTCGTGAAATTCTTCTTTGCCGGGAATGACTTTTGCCAAATTAAATTGACCACCCACCTCTGCACCAGCTTCAAATAAAGTCACCGCATGGCCTCGGCTTGCCGCAACCGTAGCTGCAGACATGCCTGCCACGCCACCACCGACGACTGCAATACGCTTCGGTTTTTTGGTCTTTAAATAAACCAATTCAGTTTCATATGCCGCTCGCGGGTTGACCAAACACGTCGCACGCTGATTTTTAAAAGTATGATCTAAACAGGCTTGGTTACAGGCAATACAGGTATTGATTTCATCGACACGGTTGGTCGCCGTTTTATTTACCCAAAACGGATCTGCCAAGAACGGACGCGCCATTTGCACCATATCTGCCTTGCCTGAAGCCAAAATTTCTTCAGCTGTATCTGGCATATTGATACGGTTGGACGCAATGACAGGGATTGCAACATGTTTTTTGACTTCAGCGGTATTGTCCACAAACGCTGCGCGAGGCACTGAGGTCACAATTGTCGGAATACGTGCTTCATGCCAGCCAATCCCCGTGTTCAGCAACGTCACACCTGCTGCTTCCAATGCTTTAGCAACAGTAATGACTTCTGCCATGGTGTTCCCATCATGAACCAAATCGAGCAATGACAAACGGAAGCAGATAATAAATTTCTCACCCACTTCAGCACGTATCGATTTCACAATATCAACCGCAAGGCGCATACGATTTTCAATTTCACCGCCCCAACGGTCTGTCCGTTGGTTGACATGACGGCTTAAAAATTGATTCAACAAGTAGCCTTCTGAACCCATAATTTCAACACCATCATAGCCGGCCTTATGTGCAAGACTTGCCGTTTTGACATAATCATCAATGGTTGAAAGAATTTGTTTGTCCGTTAATTGACGTGGTTTAAAAGGTGAAATCGGAGATTTAATCGGACTTGCTGACACTGCAAAAGGCTGATAGCCATAACGCCCAGCATGCAAGATTTGCATTAAAATTTTGGCACCATGTTTATGTACTGCATGGGTCACCAAGCGATGCGGAGCAATATCACCTAAAGTATTCATGGTTCCGCCAGCAGGTAACAGCCAACCTTGACGGTTTGGCGAAATACCGCCTGTAATAATCAGGCCGACACCACCTTTCGCACGCTCACCAAAATAAGCCGCAAGCTTAGGATAATTATAAAAACGATCTTCCAGCCCACTATGCATGGACCCCATCACGACACGGTTTTTAATCGTGGTAAAACCCAAATGTAAAGGCTTTAAAATATTTGCATAGCTAGTCGTTGTCATGCTGAATCCTTATTTTGGCTTTGCAACTTGTTGCATAACACTTTAGCGGTTTTTTTATATTTTGGGATGACAATTTAGAAAATATTCTTCGCTTTTATGGTCAATACCGTGTGACGCATAAATTATTCACTCATAAAAAAGCCGTGATATATCACATCACGGCGTGTTGTTTTATAAAGCATTATTTCCAATGTTTCAGCTTACTGGTTTGTCCAATCCCGACATTAAAGCTATTGGTTGGATCCAGCTTTTGATAATGTTTTTTTAATGCAGGCTTCGCCACATATAAATGTCCAACATTGTGTTCTGCAGGATATTCAGCGCCACGATCATCGAGTAAATGCCACATTGCATGTTCCATTGCCAAAGGGTCTACACCTTTTTTCACAATATAATCTTGATGAAAAACATGACAGAGAAAATGTCCATAATAGAGTTTATGGATAATTTGCTCATCCATGGCTTTCGGCAAAGTTTCCACCCATTCTCGATCATTGCGACGTAATGCAATATCCAATGCAACAATGTCTTCCACTTCAGAACGATGCGTATCACGATAACGAATGGCGGCACCTGCCACCGCAAAGCGATGTAAAAATGCCTTACGACCTTCTTCATCCGTACATTTAAAATAATTGCCTGAGATTTTGTCTAAAAAATACGTTTTCAAATACGCATCAACTTGATCAACATCCTGATTTTCAATACGAATCATCAAATGATGCTCATATAAATCACGAAATTCATTCATACGTTTTGGCAGATGATTCGGCATAAATTTAGTGACGAGTTGTAAAACTTTATCCGATAAACCTTGCAAGCCCAGTTTTTCTAAATAGCCATCGACTTTATCTTTCATGGCAAAAGCAGCAGGAACTTTTGCGGTGCCGAATTTTTCAATAAATACAAAAGAATCTTTACCGTATTCAGCCCCAATATCGTATGCCACACGATGAATGTACTCACCTGCAATCGGGAGGCGTGCAAGATCTTTTAATAGAAAACGACGAATTTCGGTTAAATCATCTTGTGAATTGGTCCCTACATAAAACACCTGACTAGGGATTTTTTCAAAGGTATCTAAACGTACTGCAAAGACGCAGACCTTACCTGCTGAACCCGATGCTTCAAATAAACGGCTTGGATCGGCATTAAAACGTGCAGGCGTATTTTCATCAACCTGCTTTACGTCATGTGAATAGCGTTGATCTGATGCACAGCAACTTGAATTATTCACAATGTCATTGATTTGATAATTTTTATTTTCCAGCGCTGTGAGGATTTCTTCAGGCGTATTGCCAAGATGGACACCTAGATGATTGACCAACTCTAACTCACCTGACTCATTCACTTGTGCATACAGTGCAAGCTCTGTATAGGCAGGACCGCGGCGTACCAAAGCACCCCCTGAGTTATTGCATACGCCGCCCAAAACCGATGCCCCAATACACGAAGAACCAATCACCGAATGAGGTTCACGATTATATGGCAGCAAATCTTTTTCAAGTTTGTCTAATGTCGCACCCGGTAGACAAATCACTTGCTTGCCTTCATTAATCACTTGGATGCCAACCAAACGACGTGTACTTATCAGCACCACAGGACGGTCATAGTCATCACCAAACGGCGTTGAACCACCTGTCAGACCTGTATTGGCGGCTTGCATAATCACAATATAATTTGCATCCACAGCCGCTTGCAGCACTTGCCATTGCTCAAGCAAAGAGCCCGGTGTAACCACAGCCAATACTTTTCCTGCACCGTAACGGCGACCTTGGCGGTATAAACGTGTGTCTTTATCTTCAGTTAAAACGTGTTGCTTACCGACGATGTTGATAAGGTTTTGAATGGTTTGTGATGATTGAGTTTGCATGCTCGTAGAATTTTCCATTTTCAATTTTTTCTCTCCTCGCTAAAGAGGAATTGCATTGTTGTGCAATGAAAAAATATTGATTTAAATAATTTTAAACAACGTAGGTTTATTTGCACATATCAAAAGTTTTTAGTCATTGTTATTAAAATCTATAATGAATATCCCTTCTCCCTTAGGGATGAATAGCAATGCTACGCAAGAGGGTTAGAAGAATTATTCAATAAATACCTCTCCCTAACCCTCTCCTACAAGGAGAGGGAACTTTCATTTTTTAATTTTTTTTGATGACGAATAACTTTCCCAAGAGATCTATTCAAAAAATCACCCAGCCAACTCTTTCTCTAACTTCACCAAACAATCAGATGTAATATCCGCAATGGTTTTTGCACCTGTTAAGGTCATCGCAACACGCATTTCTTTATCAATCAGTTCTAGAAGATTTGAAACACCCTCACCACCTGCTGCACCGAGTGCATAAACAAATGCGCGACCGAGCATACAGGTATCTGCACCCAAAGCCAGCATACGCACCACATCTAAACCATTTCGAATACCTGAGTCAGCAAGAATTTTAATATCGCCTTTTACTGCATCTGCAATTGGCGGTAATGCACGCGCTGATGATAAAACCCCATCGAGCTGACGGCCACCATGGTTTGACACCACAATGCCATCTGCACCAAAACGCACTGCATCTTTGGCATCTTCAGGGTCAAGTATGCCTTTAATGACCATCGGGCCATCCCAAAATTCACGAATCCACTCAAGGTCTTTCCATGAAATTGATGGGTCAAAGTTATTGCCCAACCAGCCGATATAATCTTCCAAACCTGTTGGTTTGCCCAAGTATTTAGAAATATTCCCTAAGTCATGCGGACGACCTAATAAACCCACATTCCACGCCCAGTGTGGGTGGAAACACGACTGCATATAACGGCGCATGGCAGCATTTGGGCCGCTCATCCCCGAGTGTGCATCACGGTAACGTGCGCCCGGAACAGGCATATCCACGGTAAACACCAGAGTTGAACAGCCTGCTGCTTTGGCACGTTCTAAGGCATTTTTCATAAAGCCACGGTCACGTAGCACATATAACTGAAACCACATGGGACGCTGAATCGCTGGCGCCACTTCTTCAATTGGACAAACTGAAACGGTAGACAGCGTAAATGGAATGCCCTTTTTATCTGCGGCAACGGCTGCTTGAACTTCACCACGACGTGCATACATCCCTGTTAAACCCACAGGTGATAAAGCCACAGGCATCGATAAGGTTTCATTAAACAGTTGGGTTTCTAGACTCAGCTGTGACATGTCATTCAGCACACGTTGACGCAACGCTATTTTTGATAAATCTTCTACATTACGCTTTAAGGTATATTCGGCATACGCCCCACCATCGATATAATGAAATAAAAATGGCGGTAAACGACGACGTGCCGCTTCACGGTAGTCATTGGCAGAAGAAATAATCATGCTTATATCCTGTTTAATCGACTGGCACGCTGACGACGAGCTTCTTCTTCATCAATCATGCGCACCTGTTGTACTACAAACTCAATGTGTCCACAGACTGCTTTACGTGCAGCTTCAGGATCACGACGTTCAATTGCATTCATGACTTGAAAGTGCTGATCGTGCAATTGATCAAATCGGTGTGCTTCGCTATAAACTTTTCGACGACCTAAAACGACATTAAATTGCAACAGATCAAATAGACCACGCATCATCTGAATCAACACTAAATTGTGTGAAGCTTCAGCAATTGCTAAATGAAATTTGGCATCTGCACGCGCTGCTTCATCGTCATTGCCTAAAGCCTGAAAATGATTGATCTGATCATAATAATGTCGGATATGTGCCAAGTCCTCTGCTGTAGCACGTTGTGCCGCATACCATGCAGTACCACCTTCTAAAATAATGCGCGCCTCTTGCACATCAAAACGGTAGGCAGGGTCTTCACTAATCAAACTGCTGATGGGCTGCACAATTTGATAACTCGACCAAGTCGCAGGTAATTGCTTTAAAAAAGTCCCCGCACCGACTTTACTGACCAACACGCCCATGCTGGTCAATTGAGAAATCGCTTCGCGTAAAGAGGTGCGTGAGACGCCAAGTTGTTCACACAGTTTCCGTTCAGCAGGCAGACGATCTCCAACTTGCATATTGCTTTCCTCAATCAATACACGAAGACTTTGAACAGTTTTATCAGAGACTTTCATCTGCTTTCCTTAACGTTGTTACACAATGCGTGTTATGGAATCATCCAAGGGAACACATAAGCTTGTAGGGTGATTAAAATCCCCATCATGATTGTGAACGTTATACTGTGTTTTACTGTAAAACGGAATAAATCCGACTCTTTACCCACCAAGCCAACTGCCGCACATGCAATTGCAATTGACTGCGGAGAAATCATTTTTCCAGTCACACCACCACTGGTATTGGCAGCAACGAGTAATACTTCTGGCACACCAATTTGCTGTGCAGTAGTTGCCTGTAATGCAGCAAATAGTGCATTGGCTGACGTATCTGAACCCGTAAGGAAGACACCAAGCCATCCTAAAAATGGCGAGAAGAAGGTAAAGGCTTGGCCTGTATGCGCAAGTGCCAATGCCAATGTTGCCGACATCCCTGAATAGTTGGCGATAAATGCAAAAGCCAAGACCATTCCAATCGAATAAATTGGAATTTTTAATTCATTAATAGTTTCACCAAAGGTCACAATTGCTTCTTTAGGCTTCATTTTTAAGAAAATAATGGTAATGATCGCAGCAATGACAATTGCCGTACCTGTTGCCGAAAACCAATCAAATTTATAGATGGCATCGTAGTCCTTCATTTCAGGTACGACTGGCGGCATCTTTTGAACCAATTGATGTAAAAATGGCACTTTGATCGAAATAACCAAATCATGTAAGGCACCGTCTTTAGTAAATAAATCCTTAAACGGTTTAATACTCCAGATCGTAACCATCACCGTTAAGATCGCAAATGGCGACCACGCTTTTGCAATTTGACCCAAGCTATATTTTTGCTGTTTTTGTGCAGCAACATCTTCACTCATCGTCGCATCTTGATCTGCAAAGCGGAAAATATGTTTAGGCTGCCAATATTTAAATAAAATCGTTAATGACACTAAAGAGGCAATCGCCGCGGTAATATCTGGTAATTCAGGACCGACAAAGTTCGAGGTTAGGTACTGTGCAATCGCAAAGCTACTCGCGCCAACCACAACTGCAGGCCAAGTTTCCTTCACACCGCGCCAGCCATCCATAATCGCCATAATCCAAAACAGTACAATCGGCACCATAAATGGCAGCTGTCGACCAACCATCTGACTGATTTCCATCGTATCAACACCAGACACTTGCCCAGCAACGATAATTGGAATACCCATCGCACCGAAAGCCACTGGCGCAGTATTGACGATCAGACAAAGACCTGCCGCATATAAAGGCTTAAAGCCTAAACCTACCAATAGTGCTGCGGTAATCGCCACAGGGGCACCAAATCCCGCCGCACCTTCTAGGAAAGTACCGAAAGCAAAGCCGACTAACAGCATCTGTAAACGTTGATCTTCAGTAATCGAAAGAATCGAAGAACGGATGATGTCAAACTGCCCTGTTTTGACAGAGATTTTATACAGGAACACCGCACCAATAATGATCCATGCAATCGGCCATAAACCGTAGAAGAAACCGTAGACCATCGAAGCCAATGCCATAAGCGCAGGCATGTCATAGGCAAATAAAGACACCAAAAGTGCCAGTACAACGGTGATCGTACCTGCCACACTGCCTTTTAAACGAAATACAGCAAGCGCCAAGAAAAAAAAGATAATCGGAATGAGCGCAATTAAACTTGATATCCATATATTCCCCATTGGGTCATATATTTGCTGCCATTGAAGCATTGTCATCTCCTTGAAATGCTTACTAAGATTTAATTATTGAGCAATATCAGCATGTGGTCTTTTTTCATTGGTATGACCAATATAAAAATCAAAGACATAAAAACTCATACTATTGCTGAAATACTCTGCAATTTTTAAATATTTCAACTCAATCATTCAAGCTTTTCTTGTTTTTGGTATGACCAATACTCAATGCGAAAACGTTATTTTCCAGTTTGAATTTTTAACAACATTTTTTTAAATATCTGTTTTATAATTATTATTTATGAATAAATTCTATAAAATATACTTTAGTCTAATAACCAAGCTTTGTTTGACTTCAGTCTCATTTCAGCGAAAAGGATAAAAACCAAATCAACCCAATATTGGTATGACCTTTTATTTAAATCAAATAGATTTCTTTATATGTGCAACCTATTTCTTTCAGAAAATGCATTTTCCGCCTGCAAAAACTAGATGAAGTATTCATCAATAGATTTCAACGATCATTTTTTTCTACCTCATCGCTTGTATCTCATGATTTTTTAGAAAAACCTTGCAGAAAAGTGCTACAATCACGCACATATATGTATTCTTTCAGGCCACCCATTCTCGGTGCCTATATTTATATCGTTAGGATTAACAATGACTGATAATGCAACTATCTTGCAGAATGTCCCAGTTGGCAAAAAAGTTGGTATTGCCTTCTCTGGTGGTCTAGATACTTCAGCTGCGCTTTTGTGGATGAAACAAAAAGGTGCGGAACCTTATGCTTACACAGCAAACTTAGGTCAACCTGATGAAGACGACTACGATGCGATTCCAAAAAAAGCGGAAGCGTATGGCGCAGTTAAAGCTCGCTTAGTTGATTGTCGTTTACAACTTGCTTTAGAAGGTATTGCGGCTATTCAATGTGGCGCTTTCCACATTTCAACTGGTGGTATGCCTTATTTCAACACGACTCCTCTTGGTCGTGCAGTTACAGGTACGATGCTTGTAACCGCAATGAAAGAAGATGACGTAAACATCTGGGGTGACGGTTCGACTTATAAAGGTAACGACATTGAACGTTTCTATCGTTATGGTCTGTTGACTAACCCATCGCTAAAAATTTACAAACCTTGGTTAGACCAAACTTTCATTGACGAGCTAGGCGGCCGTGCAGAAATGTCACAGTTCCTGATCGACAATGGTTTTGACTACAAAATGTCAAAAGAGAAAGCGTACTCAACTGACTCAAACATGTTAGGTGCGACTCACGAAGCAAAAGATCTTGAATACCTTAATGCGGGTATCAAAATCGTAGACCCAATCATGGGCGTTGCGTTCTGGAAAGATGACGTAGAAGTAAAAGCTGAAGAAGTTTCTGTAACTTTCGAAGAAGGCTTCCCTGTTGCATTAAATGGCAAACGCATCGAAAACCCAGTTGAGTTCATTCTTGAAGCTAACCGTATCGGTGGTCGTCATGGTCTAGGTATGTCTGACCAAATCGAAAACCGTATCATTGAAGCAAAATCTCGTGGTATCTACGAAGCTCCGGGTATGGCACTTCTTCATATTGCTTATGAACGTTTAGTGACTGGTATTCATAACGAAGACACCATCGAACAATACCGTATTAACGGTCTGCGTTTAGGTCGTCTTCTTTACCAAGGTCGTTGGTTCGATTCTCAATCATTAATGCTTCGTGAAACTGCACAGCGTTGGGTTGCTAAAGCAATCACTGGTACGGTGACTTTAGAACTTCGTCGTGGTAATGACTACACTATTCTAAACACTGAATCTCCTAACCTCACTTATGAAGCTGAGCGTTTAACTATGGAGAAAGGTGACTCTATGTTTAGTCCTGCTGACCGTATCGGTCAATTGACTATGCGTAACCTAGATATCACAGATACTCGCGCTAAATTAGGCATCTACACAAACTCTGGCTTACTTGCAGTAGGTACAGGTTCAGCAGTACCTCAATTAAAAGACAAAAACAAATAAGATTTGTTGAGTCATAAAAAAACCGCGCATTTTGCGCGGTTTTTTTATTGCCGATTTCAGAGAATTTCTCAATGTTATTAAACATTAAGCCACATGCGCTGAACGAATCGATTGATAGTAAATTTGATTCCGTCCGAGTTGTTTTGCACGATATAAAGCCTGATCAGCGATCGTCAATAACTCTTCCTTGGTCAGCATCTCCGCACGATATACGGTTATCCCCAAACTAATAGTGACGTGATTTGAAACCTGTGATTTGGCATGTGGAATTTCTAAACGATCGATTGCTTTATAAATATTTGACGCTACCGCATAAGCACCATGCGCATCGGTTTCAGGCAATAAAACCACAAATTCTTCACCACCATATCGCGCTACAAAATCCATATGTCGAATGGCATTTTTAATGGTTTTGGCAATGGTTGAAATTACATCATCGCCTTTTTGATGACCGTAGAAATCGTTATAGTTTTTAAAATGATCGACATCGATAAATAGCACAGCAAGCGAGGTGTTATTACGTCGAGATTGCTCATAAAAGGTATCAAGCATTTCATCAAAAGTACGTCGGTTTGAAATCTTGGTTAATTCATCATGCTGACTTAAATGTAAAAGCTCTGTGGTATGAATACGATGGATTTTTTCACTAATATCCGCGCGCAGCATATTCAAAAATATCATCCGTTCACGCGCACAGAGCATCTTACTGATTGCAAAACCCAATACACAGCTTCCAATCAGTACACGCCCCAACACCATCACATCAAATTTCACTTCTAATGAAAAAAGCATCAACATGGTGACCACAGCAGCCAATAATCCAGACATCAACATTTGAACCGGTTTCACTCCAGTCAAAATATAGCTCAAGATGTAAATCATACAAAGGATCATCATGGCCTGATGTTTAAGTGCTTCGGTATACACGGTCATGGTGAGCCAAGACATTGAAATAACGGCCCAAAACACTACAAACATACTGGCATGTGAAAAATAAGGTTTCAGACGGTCATAACGGGCAAAGGTATATAAAGCCAAAAGACACAGCGCACCATTGAGCTGACCAACCAAACAACGAATAAAATCATGCACAAAATGCTGTTGATTAATTATCCAGTAATCTCCGGGAATGATCAGCATCGTGAGCACAAAGTAGATCAACGCTCCCATCCAAAAAAAATGACGTATGTTGGTTTGCGCACGATCGAGGCTTAAAGTCCAAAATTGAGTTTCCAGTTTTTTAGGAAACATTTCCCCTACACGACGAGTTTGCCGTGTAATCAGTTCCTCTATTTTTTCTTTATCGTATTGCAACTTTGCAAGGTTATACTTGTATTCCATTTCCAAGCATTTATCTAATTCTTTTAGTCATTTAAAAATACCACAGTTTTATTCTTTATTTATATCTGTTCAGTCATTTGTACATAAATCTCGTTACCATTTTCACATTATTTGCATTATCATTTGTTTTATTTCCAAGCTTGGAATCGCTGTGAATACGATTACTCTTCTTCAGCCAGATGATTGGCATGCACATTTACGTGACGGTCTAGCCCTAAAGCGTACAGTTCCTGATTTAGCACAACAATTCTCTCGCGCGATTTGTATGCCAAATACCGTACCACCGGTAAAAACCGTTGAAGAAGCAAATGCATACCGTGAACGTATCATGGCACATGTTCCTGAAGGCGTTCACTTTGACCCGCGCATGGTGCTCTATTTCACTGACAACACACCTGCAAGTGAAGTTAAAAAAATTAAAGAATCTGAGCATGTTAATGCCATCAAGCTCTATCCAGCGGGTGCAACCACGAACTCGGACAGTGGTGTCAGCGATATTAGTAAAGTCTATGGTGTGATTGAGCAGCTCGAAGAACACCAAGTACCATTACTGTTACATGGTGAAGTGACCCACAACCATGTCGATATTTTTGACCGTGAAAAACGTTTCCTAGATGAAGTGCTATCTCCACTGTTAAAACAGTTCCCTAAATTAAAATTGGTGCTAGAACACATCACTACTAGTGAAGCTGCGCATTTTGTATTAGAACAAGACCGTAATGTCGCTGCGACAATCACACCGCAACATTTATTGTTTAACCGTAATGATATGTTGGTGGGTGGTATTAAACCGCATTTCTATTGCTTACCGATTTTAAAACGTCAAACCCATCAGCAAACTTTGCTCGAAGTCGCGACCAGTGCGAACCCTAAATTTTTCTTAGGTACAGACAGTGCGCCGCACTCAAAAAATGCTAAAGAAAATGCATGTGGCTGTGCAGGATGTTATAGTGCACCAACAGCAATTGAGCTATACGCTCAAGCATTTGATCAAGTCGGTAAAATCGACCGTTTAGAAGGTTTTGCAAGCCACTTTGGTGCAGACTTCTACGGACTCCCTCGAAATACCAATACCATTACTTTGGTAAAAGAAGATCAAGTGATCCCTGAAAGTTTAGACTATTTGGATGGCGAAAAAATTATTCCGTTGTATGCGGGTAAGACCATCCAATGGAGAAAAGTGTGACAGATGAAACTCGACCAGTCATTGGTCAACGTTTCCGTGGATTCCTACCTGTTGTTGTCGATGTCGAAACAGCAGGTTTTAATTCACAGACCGATGCCTTACTGGAAATTGCAGCGATTCCTATTGTGTATGATGCAGAAGGTAATTTTGTACCGGGTGAAGCCCACCATGCACATATCAATCCATTTGAAGGTGCCAACCTTGACCGTCGTTCACTGGATTTTATTGGTGTAGATCCATTTAATCCAATGCGTATGGCCATGGCTGAAGATGAAAAATCAGCATTAAAACGTATCTTCAAAGCAGTAAATGAAGTACGTCGCCAACAGAACTGCACACACGCGGTTTTAGTGGGTCATAATGCCCATTTTGACTTAGGTTTTGTACAGGCAGCTATTGCACGTACAGGGACAAAAAATCAAAATCCTTTCCATAGTTTTTCCGTATTCGATACAGTGACTTTGAGCGCTGTAATGTTTGGACAAACTGTGCTGGCAAAATCATGTATTCAAGCTGGTATTGAGTTTGATGGCAAAGAAGCACACTCTGCACTTTACGATACTCAGAAGACCGCTGAACTGTTCTGTTATATTTTGAACAAACTCGGTCCCCACCTACTTGACACTATGATGGCGGATCAATAAGATACCGCCATCTTCTAAACGTCCCTATCGTCTAGAGGCCTAGGACATCGCCCTTTCACGGCGGTAACCGGGGTTCGAATCCCCGTAGGGACGCCAATACTTCTTATCAAGCTTTTTCTTTTTTCTAATATTCATAACGAATGAATATTCTTAAATCATCACTATTTCTATCTTAATTCTCATTGACTGAATTTCTGTGTATTAAAAAAACATTTATTGCAAATAATTCTCATTTCTATTGATTATTCTTGCAAAGTTAATGATAATCGCTATCATTTTTATCTGCATAATTGTTGACAGCCATGCGCTTTGCCTATTCTCCCCTTAATATCGCAATTTTGACTGCTTTAGCATCTCAAACGTATGCAAATGAAAGCCAGATCTCCGAAGAAATCAAAACCAATACGGTGTCGATGACACCTATTGAGGTTGAAGTCAAAGTCAAGCAAGAAGTAGGTACAACCGTCTACACCAAAGAAGATTTAGAAAAAACGCCGAATAGCTCAAAAAATATCACAGACTTTTTAAAAGTTAATCCAAATGTGCAGTTTAGCCGTGAACAACGTTCTGCAGATTCACAGGCTGAGCTACGACCATCCGAGATTTCTATTAATGGCGCGCAAACTTACCGAAATAAATTTGTAATTAACGGCGTCAATACCACCAATAACCTTGACCCTCTGGCAAGCGGCAACTCCTATTCAGGCAAGCTTGATGGTGGCTCACAAGGGATTGCCCTAAATACCGATTTAATTTGTAAATTAGAATTGATCGATAGTAATGTTTCTGCAGCATACGGCGAATTTACAGGTGGTGTAGTTAATGCTGAAACTTGTACCCCAAATACTGAAATTGGCAAAATCCACGGCTCCGTTACTTACGACTACACGGAAAGTGATTGGTCACGTTATCATTTTACCGATGAAGAAGAAGCTGCAGAGTTTGAAGATCCAACATCATCAAATAATAAAGAATATAAAAAACACGGCCTAAGCCTGAATCTATACAGCAAACTCTCTGAACAATGGGGCATCAATAGTTATGCCTCTAAACGTGAATCCATCGTTCCAGTAATGAGTGGTTTAGAAGATCGCAGTAAAGTCAAAAGCGAGCGTAATAATATCAACTTAGGGACTACCCTTTTTTACACACCTTCGGACACAACCAAAGCGAAGTTTGGCTTTGATTTAGGGGATTTGGACAGTCTAAATTTCGTTGATAAGCGAATAAATTCAAAAAGTATTAGCAATACAGAAACGCTGACATTTTTTGGTGAATTAGAAAGTAAACTCAATAATTCAACATTAAAACAAAATATTAGCTATCAAACGCTAAGCCAAGCACGTGAAAATGATTCAACTACCGGCATTATTTGGAAGCAAACACCAACTAAAAACTGGAGTTCCAATCCTGGTGAAGGTGCCACAAGTAGTGATATTGAATTACAACAAGATACATTTTCGTATAGTCTAAAAAATGCGTTTGATACCATTCAGATTGGCAACAGCATGCAACAATTAAGCTTTGGTATGGGCTATGACTATTCTAAAGTTGCATGGGAACGGCCTAACGATGCCTATATGTATAATCAGCCTAAGACTTTTACATCTAGTTCAGGCATTAGCTGTACGGCAGGTGATATTCTTTGTGATGAAGCAACGGATGAAAATAACTATCAAGGCCAATATCAAACAAATGGCAAGTATTATCAAAAAGGTAAAGTTAATATTGACCAACAACGTGTGCATACCTTCATTGAAAACACATCGACTTGGGATAATTTTTCAGCGCGTTTAGGTTTACGTGCAGATTATGAAAGCTTGTCGAAAAATTTAAATATTGCACCTCGTACTGCCTTTAACTATAAACCGCTAAAAAATGATCTTTTGTCCTTCACTACGGGATGGAATCGATATTATGCAAACTATACCTTAGCCACTGAACTGCAAGATCAACTTGCATTTTTGGAATACAATTTAAAACGCACAAAAAATCAAACTGAAGACTATTGGGCTCAAACTGGGTTATCAGATTTAATATTAGCTAATTCCAATATTCAACGTGCCAATTTAAAGACCCCTTATGCTGACGAAATTGTGTTTGCCATTAATAGCCAAGTTAAAAACTGGAACCTTGGTCTGAAATGGGTGAATCGCGATAGCAAAGATGAAATCACAAAAAATCGTTTTATTGATCCAACAACCAGCAATACCATCGATCATTTTGAATATAGTAATAGTGGTAAGGCAAAAGCTGACATTTACACACTCACACTCAGAAATACGCTGCCAGTCGTATATAAAAACTCTCTGCACGGGTTTAACTTTGGCTTCGATTACACTGAATCAGAAAAAAATTATTTAGACTATTCTGAGTCATATAACGTTAACAGTAATACGGCTGCTGAAGATCGCGATATTATCTTTAACGGCAGCCTCATCCAATTTAATGAACGTCCTGTTGAAAATTTCAATCAGCCTTGGACTGCTCGTTTTGGTTGGGACATTGAGTTTTCAAATTTACCATTAAAGATTAATAACTTCTTAAGCTACAAATCTGAATATAAAGATACGTATAAACTAAAAAACAAAGTTGAACATGATGGTGTCCTGTTGGAAGCCTATGCTACAGATACGATTAGACCTCGATTTAGTTGGGATATGCGTACCACTTATGATTTCAATTTCGCTAAAGATTACAAAGCAATATTCGGTTTAACCATTAACAATATTATCAATCGACATAATATCTATACCACCCCAGGTATTAGTGAGTCGACCAACAGACTTAGATCTGAAATTGGGCGACAGTTCATTGCTGATGTCACATTTAAATTTTAAACTTCCCCTATCAAGAGCGCCTAAAAACGCTCTTGATTCATTTTCAAATAGAATAAAACATGAAAAAAATAATCTTACTCTTTGGCCTGTGCATAGTATGTCTCGGTATCTTCATCTACATTTTTAGACCCGAAGCCAGCCTACCGATAAATCATTCAAATACTGTTGAGCACGATGCCAATCATACAAATCAAACAGCATTGAACGATGACCAAGAATCTTCTATTCCCAAAACCAACGATCGTGACACTCAAATACAAGCGAAAAAACCCAAAAAATTGAGCGAAGAAGCAATACAGTATTATCGAACAGCAACCAAATACGGTTGGGAGTCAATCGTTCGTGATTTTGAAAATGGAACCATTCTAAAAAGTAAAATGCCTAAAGGGGAAAAAGAAAAACTTTGCGAAATTGCACTGAGTCTAAGTACTGCCGATCAAACCAAACGCTTATTTAAAGCAAATTGCAAACCACTCAATGGCCGTTCATCCTCTATGATTATTAATGGCGCATTAACCAATGCAGAAGGCAAAATAGATCAAAACGAAATCATTGAAAAATTAAAATTCTACAAATCGGAAAATGTTTTACAAACTCACGTTACGTATAAATTTGGCCCGTATGAAGAAAAAAGCTCTTTGCAATCTAACGCAATTGGTTGGGGACTAGAAGACGTTTCTGATTATTTGCTGAGTATTGGTGTCGATTACACGGGCGTGGATGGTAATTTAATTTTAGACAATATCAAAGGCCGTAACCCTTCTGTGAGTTTGGTTCAAAAACTACTGAATGCAGGAATCGAGCCCAATAGTAGCGTCTATAAACAAATAGAACAGAATGACTTTTCCACCATACATCCTGACGTTTACAATTTATTAAAAACACATAAACCATGAAAAACATCGTTATTACCAGCTGCCTGCTAATGAATATGCATTGCTTTGCAAATGCTCCAGTGCCACAAAATCACGCTACCAATGCACCATCAGTGAAAAACATTCAAGACTTTAAAAAGATCAAAGGGATGACAAATGATGCATCTCGTTATTATAAATTTATAAACATATATGGTTGGTCAGCCATAGTGCAGGAATTTGAAAATAAAAATATTCAAAGCAGTAAAATGAAAAATAAAGAAGTTAAAAAAATGTGTGACACAGCGCATCTTATACTTCCACTTCAAGATATCAAGCGACTGATTGCTGCTAATTGCAAACCCAGCTCAAACAATGTCACTTTTAATACCATCAATAGGACTTTAAAAAATGGCGATGGTTCTATTAATGAACAAGAAATTATTGCCAAGTTAGAATTTTATAATGCATTAGGATTATTAAAAACACATCAAACATACGGCCGTGGCTATCGTGCAGAAACATATAATTTACTCTACAAAGCTGCCGGTTTTGGTTTGCCTGATGTTTTTGATTATCTCCTGAATATCGGACTCACAGTAAAATATACCGATGGTAACTTACTGAATACACATTTTGATGGTCGCTCCCCTCAACTCGCTTTAACCCCAAAAATTTTAAAACTGGGTGTCGAGCCAAATGCCTCAACCATTACGATCATGCAACAACAGAACTTTAAACAACACTACCCTGACATCTACCAAGTCATCCTGTCCAATCTAGAACAGAAAAACCGTAAACTTTAATTAATTACAGCCTGACTGGTTTTGTTTATACTTCAGCTTGATCTATTTTGATGTAAGAATACCCTATGTTTAAAAAGTTGCTCTTAGTTTTAGCCATCTTATTTCCATCTGCACTCTATCTGTATATTGTGAGCCGCGATGACAACAAAGCCCCTGTAGCTGAACAAACTCAAGTACCTGCAACTTCTGAAGCTGAGTATCAAACTCCTGACCATTAATCCAATGGTCAGTGCTAAAGATTTAAATTTTAGATCAGTATTATTACATTATAAGAAAAATTCGATTTATCAATCATTTCACTGCATTCAATCATAAAATATACCTTTCATTCAATTTTCTTTTCACTATGCAATCTCCCTCTGAACCTTCGCAACACTCGTCTGCTGAAGGTAAAAGTCCATCGCTTAAACGTGCGATGACGACTCGACACCTTGTGATGCTCTCACTTGGTGGTGCAATTGGTACTGGTTTGTTTATGGGTTCAGGTGAAGTTATTTCACAAGCTGGGCCTTTGGGCGCTGTACTTGCCTACATTATTGGCGGACTAATCGCCTACATGGTTATGCTCTGTTTGGGTGAGCTTGCCGTACATTTACCTGTTTCTGGCTCTTTTGGTGCTTTTGCGACAAATTATATTGGCCCGGGTACCGGTTATATGGTGTCTTGGATGTACTGGTTGGGCTGGTCTGCCACCTTAGGTACAGAATTTACTGCGGCGGCTATTTTGATGCAGGAATGGTTTCCACAAACCTCTATTTGGTTATGGACACTGATCTTTGCAGGTGGCGTACTGATCTCTAATCTAAGTTCTACACGTGCATTCGCAGAGTCAGAATTTTGGTTATCAATGGTGAAAGTTGCAACAGTGTTGATTTTCATCATCCTTGGTTTTGCCTGCATCTTTGGTTTCGTGCCTTTCCAAGGCTATGAATCAGCTCCAATGTTCCACAATTTGACAGAACATGGTTGGCTGCCAAATGGTTTGTTCCCTCTGTTTGCCACGCTATTGATCGTGAACTTTGCCTTTAATGGTACGGAGATGATTGGTATCGCTGCAGGTGAAACTGAAAACCCTGAAAAGAATGTGCCTAAAGCCATTCATGCTGCGGTATGGCGCTTAATCATTTTCTTTGTCGGCACTATTATCGTCATCAGTTCCCTGTTGACCTATACCGATGCAGGTTTAAATGTTGGTGGACATGGCGGCTTAAGTAGTAGCCCATTCGTTTCCGTATTTAACCTGATGGGCATTCCCTATGCAGAAGACTTAATTCGTTTCGTCATTATTACGGCTTTACTGTCTACAGCTAACTCTGGTTTATATGCTGCATCACGTATGATGTGGGCGCTGTCCGCACAAAAACAATTACCACGTGCTTTCGGCAAATTAAGCAAAACTGGTGTGCCTTATATTGCTGTATTGGTTACTATGATCGGTGGTTTACCAGGTCTATTGTCAGAACAATTTGGCGCAGATGTGATCTTCAAGAACTTGATGGGGGTTGCCGCTTTCACCATGGTGATCGTGTGGATGAGTATTTGTTGGAGTCAATTTAACTTCCGTCGCCAATGGCTGAAACAAGGTCATAGCGTTTCAGAGCTTAAATTCCGTACACCATGGTTCCCTCTGGTTCCAATTCTTGGCTTTGTCTGCTGTACCGCAACAGGTTTAAGTATGGCTGCAGATCCTGAAATGCTTTCAGGCTTTATTGGCTGTCTGATCTTTATGGCAGCATGTTATGCAGGTTATTATTGGTTATATCACGATAAATAAAATAGTTAAGGTGGCTCATTAGCCACCTTTTTTTATGAAACTATTTCTCTTCCCTATGAGAGAAAAATTAGGGTTTCCATATAAATTCAAAAATGATTTGTGGGAGCAGTTTAATCCACAAAAACCACTGTACAAATTATAATTTAAAGAAATAGTTCAACTGCTTTTCGTCAATGAGTTTTTATCCTCGCTCAACACCAAGATATAATCCCATACTTTCAACTCTAATGAGTCCTTTTCGGATTTTGCCCCTTTAGAAACATTAGCTAAAAGACACGCAGCTACTATTGCTAGAAATATTTGGATAGATACTCTCAAACTTGTATTAGATATTAATTCAACAAAAGTAAAGTTAAAAACTATTAATGAAAGTGGCAAAAGCACCCGACTTGAATTCATCTGTTTTTTAAATTCAGGAAAATCACGATTAATAACCAATAAATCTTGTTTGTCTTTACTCCACAACATTGGCTCAAAACATACATCCAATTTTTTTTCTAATTTTTCAAGTTCTACATCATCACTAGACAACTGATATCTTCGAACCTTTAAGATTAAATATAATTTAAAAAAGCTCTGGATATCTAAAAAATAATGAGAATCATCTAAAGATTTGAGGTGATTATACGTAATTCTACTTTCCCCATCTAAATCCCTAAATAAAAGTTCATCAATAATTCTTTCAAACTCTGATTTACTAATATACGAAGAAAAATTATTTGTATAAATTTCAAACCAATGCAAATAATTCAATAAAACTATATAGAATCTTTCATGGACTTTGCCCACATTAAATTGATTGATTTCAAATAAAATTCCAGAAATAAACTCATTAAAATTATTTTTCATTAAAAAATTCTGTTTTTGTTTCATTTATATACATTTAGAATATAACAATGAAACTCTATTTTGACAAATATAGATGGGCTATGTACTATACACCCACCTCAAAACGTCCCTATCGTCTAGAGGCCTAGGACATCGCCCTTTCACGGCGGTAACCGGGGTTCGAATCCCCGTAGGGACGCCAATTCTTCTGTCAGCTCTGACAAACTTAAAGTTTATTTATCTATAATTTATATTAATTGATTGCATCATCATTGCATTCTTCTCTACAATTACTCGCTTCATTATTTGATTCTCCTTTTTCTCTATGCAGTCATCACATTCTCCGAATGATGCTTCGCATCAGGGCAATTCTGCGCCGTTAAAACGCGCTATGAGTACTCGACATCTGGTGATGATTTCGCTTGGCGGCGCAATCGGTACTGGTTTATTTCTTGGTTCGGGTGAAGTCATTGCACAAACGGGGCCTGTAGGTGCCATTATTTCGTATTTTTTAGGCGGTATTATCGCCTATATGGTGATGCTTTGCTTAGGCGAGCTCGCTGTACATATGCCTGAATCTGGTTCATTTGGCGCTTATGCTAAACGCTATATCGGACCGGGTACGGGTTATACCATCACTTGGCTGTATTGGCTGACATGGTCAGTAACGCTAGGAACTGAATTTACCGCTGCTGCACTTTTAATGCAGGAATGGTTCCCAGACAGCTCTATGTGGATGTGGACCTTAATCTTTGGTGCTTTTGTATTCTGCCTGAATATGATTTCAACCAAATGGTTTGCTGAATCTGAATTTTGGCTAGCTTTAGTCAAAGTGATTACCGTTGTAGCCTTTATTATTTTAGGTCTATTGGCCATTTTTGGTGTTTTAGGCTATCAAGGCTATGAAGCTGCACCGCTGTTTAGCAACCTCACTGCACAAGGTTGGTTCCCTGAAGGCTTATTTCCAATCTTCGCTACAATGTTGATTGTGAACTTTGCATTCTCAGGTACTGAACTGATTGGTGTTGCTGCGGGTGAAACCAAAGATCCAGCTAAAAATGTACCTAAAGCCATTAACACGGCGATTTTCCGCTTGTTGATTTTCTTTGTGGGCACCATTGTTGTTATTACTGCATTATTACCCCACCAAGAAGCTGGCTTATCTGCCGAAAGTGTAAGTAGTTCACCTTTCGTAACAGTATTCCAGCATATTGGTATTCCTTATGCAGAAGACATCATCCGCTTTGTGATTATCACTGCTCTTCTTTCTGCTGCAAACTCAGGTTTATTTGCTGCTTCTCGAATGATGTGGTCATTGTCCTATAGTAAGCAATTACCTGCAGTGTTCTCTAAAGTGAACTCACGTGGTATTCCTTATGTTGCAGTAATTGTGACCATGATCGGTGGTATGCCGGGCTTACTTTCTGAGCAATTTGCACCAGAAACCATCTTCAAAAACTTGTTAGGTGTTGCGGCATTTACCATGGTGGTAGTGTGGATGAGTATTTGTTTAAGCCAATTCAACTTCCGTCGTCAGTGGTATAAAGAAGGCAAAACTGCCAAAGATTTAGCTTTTGCTGCACCACTCTTCCCAATCGTGCCAATACTCGGTTTTGTATTCTGTCTTATTACCTGTATTAGTATGGTATTTGATCCAGAAATGTTGACTGGCTTTATCTGCTGTATGATCTTCATTGTGGCGTGTTATATCAGCTACTACACCTTGTATCACAACAAAGATTGATCTGCGTTGTCATGCCAAACACGATAAAAGAGTAACTTCGGTTGCTCTTTTTTTATGGCTATATTTTAATAAAAGTAGAATAAAAATTGGTCCGTCGATGAGGTGCAATATGCAGATCATCTTTATCCATGGCATGAATCAACAGCAACAAACTGCACGTTCGCTCGAACAGCATTGGCTTGCACTGTTGTCTCAAGGCTTAAAGCAAAGCCATCAAGAGACTTTTTTATCGTATATACAGCACCATATGCGCATGCCTTTTTATGGAGACTTACTCACGCGTTATCATTTGCAGAATATGCTTCAAGCCAGCACCTTGACACCTCAAACGTGGCCACATTTTCCGTTTATCCATCGCACTGAACTCCCAGAAAAATCACCAAAAGTACTTGAGCATCATGCCGTACAAAACAATCTACCTGACATCACCCTCAATGATGCTATTGGATTAAGCCAATCATTCAAATCGATCACTGCACTTGGCAAAGATCTTGCCCTACGCGATTTTGCAGTTTTAATGAATTATTTCCCAAAATTACATGCCACACTTTTGCATAAATTTTTGGTCGAAACTTATCTCTATTTATCCAATCCACACTTTATTCAGGCAGTTCATACTCGTCTGCATGAGCAATTACATCAAACGAAACCCACCCTGTTGATTGCACATTCGCTAGGTAGCGTGATTGCGTATCATTTTTTACTGTTACATCCTGAACTCAACATACAGCGCTTTATCACCTTGGGCTCACCTTTGGCTTTTCGTGTCATCCAAGCCCACTTACCTCAGCCTTTACAGCGACCTGATGCAATTTCAGGCGATTGGTTAAACTTTTATTCACATGATGATTTTCTCAGCGCTTTTCCACTGAGTCAGGCACCATTTGATTTTCAACCCGCCATTATTAACCAGCAAATTCAGACATCGATTGAACACCCACACGATATTGCTGGATATTTAACGCATCCAGAAGTTATTGCTACAATCTTACAAGTGTTGAAAAAACCGACATAAATAATGTATTTTTCAAACATTTTTATCAAATTGTTTTAATTTTATGCACTCAACAACAAAAACTGAATTTATTTATAGAAAAGCGTTTGACACCCCCCGATTTTCACCCTAATATACGCCCACCTCTGAAACGTCCCTATCGTCTAGAGGCCTAGGACATCGCCCTTTCACGGCGGTAACCGGGGTTCGAATCCCCGTAGGGACGCCAATTTTCAGAAGTACATTTTATTAAGTCCCTATCGTCTAGAGGCCTAGGACATCGCCCTTTCACGGCGGTAACCGGGGTTCGAATCCCCGTAGGGACGCCATTATTTAGTCTAAAAACTTAGACTGAAATAAACGGTTTTAAAATTTGCTTTCTGTACTGTCCCTATCGTCTAGAGGCCTAGGACATCGCCCTTTCACGGCGGTAACCGGGGTTCGAATCCCCGTAGGGACGCCATATTCGAGTTGGTTTTAATCACTCATTAAAAAGCTCAAGCATTGCGACTTGGGCTTTTTTATTGCCTTAATTTCTAAATATTTCTTTTAAAAGTTTTGAATCATAAATGGCCTTAGGGGCAATCACCTGCTCATTTAGCGGAATATTTTGACCATAGCGCTGCCGCATTAGGCGCTGCACTTCATATTGTTTTAAATCAAATTGTTTCAGTTGTTGTAATGGAGAAAGTTCGATTCCTAAAGCATGCTGATAAGCTTTCCAAACAATTTCAGAACAGTAAATTGCACGATCATCCCATTCAAAATAAATATCATAGGGTTTGCCCAAGTACTTTTCTGCATTTTGTACCAGCGTCGTTTTCTGCTGCACATTTAAGGGTTGTTTGAGCCTTTTTACCACATAATGAGCATTTTCCCCACGCGCGACCCATTTATTTAAAGTGGTGTATTGCACAGGTTGAATGGCTTCAAGCACCCACGTTTGGTTATTTTTATTTACGATCATGCCCATGTGACTATAGGGCGAATGTGTGGCCTTTTGAATGCTTAAACTTTGTTGTGACTTTGAGATATGAAAAATAATATCTCCCGTCTGAAATACGGACTGGGCATAGAGGGCAGAACTGAGCCCCGAAAGAATGACTATTAATATTAAAATTTTAGACATTTTTATTGTAAACAATATTGATATGAATAAAGGCAACCATAACATGGATGTATGCCGATTGCCCTTATTCTAATAATTCAATGATTGATTAAGCCGACTTACGTGAATTGACTTGCCCTTTAATGACCGCTGTTAAATTTCCTTTAAGATATTTAAAAAACACTTTTAACGGTGAAAGTTTAGGATTTGGCTGTTTGCCTTCACCAATCGATTTAAACTGAGCGGCATACCAAATAATTTCCATAATCGCCATTTTATCAATCATCGGTATGCCAGTTTTAATTTTGTCCACACCGTAACGAACATCCTGCCCCGCCAATAAACGATCAGCCAAATCGACTTCTACAGCGAAAGGACGTGCAATACCAATAAAATCACAAGCTCCACTGTCTAGTGCAGCATTCATGCCTTGCACGGTTCTAAACCCGCCGGTAACCATTAATGCGCATTTCACTTCTTTACGGATATTGTCCGCGAAATCGAGGAAATACGCTTCACGAGCAATGGTACTGGCTTTACGTTTTTCTTCTTTAGCACCCGCCATCGCTGGCGCTTCATAGGAACCGCCCGAGATTTCAATCATATCAATCCCTGCGGCATCGATTGCCTTAAAGACCTCAATCACATCTGCTTCGCTAATTCCGCCGCGTTGGAAATCAGCAGAATTTAGTTTGACTGAAATAATAAAATCATCTGTCGTCGCAGCACGAACTGCCTTATAGATTTCAAGCAAAAAGCGCATGCGATTTTCATTTGAACCGCCCCACTGATCTTGACGTTTATTGGTCAGTGGCGACAAGAACTGACTAATTAAATAACCATGCGCACCATGCAATTGCACGCCTTCGAAGCCTGCCTTTTCACAAATGTGTGCAGCACGTGCAAAACGCTGAATGATATCTAAAATTTCATCTTCACGAAGTTCGCGCGGTGTTCCAAACGTTGTGGCTAGCATCGGACTAAATGGTACAGCGGACGGTGCAACCGTTTCTTTATTTAAACCTTTAGGACATTGGCGGCCAGGATGTGAAAGTTGAACCAATTGCACCATGCCGTACTTCTTACCTAACTCAGCCCACTGTGTTAACTGCGCCAAATCTCGCTCTGTTTCAGCGACAACAACCCCCGGCTCATTTTTAGCACGAAAATCCACCATGACATTACCGGTTATGGCACAGCCTAAACCACCCTTCGCCCAAGCTTCATATAATCCAAAATGTAAGTGATTGGGTTGGCCTGCAGTATTGGCCAATGCTTCACTCATTGCACCTTTAATGATGCGATTTTTAAATGTGGTATTACGAATTTTAAAGCTTTCAGCTAAATGGCTCATGGCAATATCCAAAATGAAATAATAAGTCCTGAGTATTTACTCTAAGTATTATTTTCTAAAGGTCAAGGATATTTTGACAATGACACTTGTCAAAATATCCATAAGTTTGATTTTAGTATTGGCTGGCTTCAATTAATTTACGGGTATAGTCCGTTTGTGGTCGCGCAAATAGATCTG
Organism: Acinetobacter sp. YH12064; assembly: GCF_013419735.1. Classification (NCBI taxonomy): domain Bacteria; kingdom Pseudomonadati; phylum Pseudomonadota; class Gammaproteobacteria; order Moraxellales; family Moraxellaceae; genus Acinetobacter; species Acinetobacter sp. YH12064. The sequence goes on along the minus strand of NZ_VOZP01000006.1, from coordinate 172,722 downwards.
CGGTGTCTTGAAATTCCATGACTTTGGCATGACGCAGTACCAACACTTTTTGACACAAGGCTTTGACCACGTGTAAATCGTGACTGATAAATATATAACTCATATTAAATTCTTGCTGCAAACGCCGTAGTAGCTTCACGATAGCTTTTTGTGTCGTCCGATCAAGTGCCGATGTAGGTTCATCGAGTATCAGCAATTTAGGGCGTAAAACCAATGCACGTGCCAAGGCAACTCGCTGTCGTTGCCCACCGGACAACTCATGCGGATAACGCTGCTTAAACGAGCTGGCTAATTCGACTTTCTGCAATGCTTCATCTATACGCTGTGCAATTTCATTTGCAGATAAATGCTGTAAGGCCAGACCTTCCCCAATGGTTTGCTCTACATTGAGCCGTGGATTTAAACTACTGAATGGATCTTGAAAGACGATTTGAAATTCACGACGTAAAGGTCTGAGCTGTTTTTCTGAAAGTTGATTGATGGCGTGTTGATTTAACATAATTTCACCATCACTTTCTATGAGCCGAGCAATAGCCAGTGCTAAAGAGCTTTTCCCTGAACCACTCTCACCAACAATACCGATCGACTCACCTTCAGCCACTGTTAAATCCAAAGCTTCTACAGCAACGACATAATTTTTGATGCGGTTCAATAAGCCTTGTTTGACTGGGAATTTCACTCCTAACTGGCGTAATTCTAAAAGTTTTTGAGTTTGCGAAACCTGTATTGCTTTACCAAAATCATGGTCTAATAAATTTTGGGTATACGCCTGCTTCGGTTGCTCAAAAATTCCCTGAACATTACCTTGCTCCACCACTTGACCACGATTCATCACAATCACATGTTCGGCATAGCGCTTGACCAAATTCAGGTCATGGCTAATTAATATCATCACCATATTACGCTGCTGTTGTAGCGACTTTAATAAATTTAAGATTTGCGCTTGCAAAGTGACATCTAAAGCCGTGGTTGGCTCATCAGCGATTAAAATATCAGGATCTAAGGCCAATGCCATGGCAATCATGACACGTTGTCGCTGCCCGCCTGATAACTCATGTGGGTATCGTCTTAACTTATCTTCAGCATCTGGAATACCCACATCATTTAATAATTCTATAACCCGCTGCCGGGTTTTTGCCTTCGACCATCCCCGTAACAACAGTGACTCACCAACAATCTTTTCAACCCGATGTAAGGGATTTAAGGCAGTCATCGGCTCTTGAAAAATCATGGCAATTTTCTGCCCACGAATGTTTCGGTGTTGCTCAGGACTCAGTCCAAGAATATTCTGCCCGTTAAGGCTGACGCTGCCTGTGACCTGCAGATCACTTGGCAACAAACCGAGTATAGCTAGGTTGCTAATCGATTTACCTGAACCGCTTTCTCCAACAATCGCTATCGTTTCACCTGCATGCAATTTAAAATTCAGGTCTTCAACCAAGACTTGTGCTGCATGTGAAATATGTAAATGTTCCACCTCTAACACGATGGGAGGTACATTAACTTGATGATTATTGACGTCTAGGATCGAATGCATCACGTGTCGCCTCCCCAATGTAAATCAATAAAGACAGCACGATCGCTAAGGTAAAGAATCCCGACAAGGCCAACCATGGTGCATTCAGATTATTTTTCCCTTGTAGCAATAACTCACCTAATGACGCTGCATCAGGCGGTAAGCCATAACCTAAGAAATCTAAGGCTGTGAGTGCCGTAATATTTGCCGTAAGCATGAAAGGTAGCTGTGACAAACTCGAACTCATCGCATTTGGTAAGATATGCCGAAACATAATCGTACTATCTGTAACGCCAAGACTCCGTGCTGCACGTACATAGTCAAAATTACGCGCCCGTAAAAACTCTGCACGAACCAAGCCAACTAAGGTGGGCCAACCAAACAACAGCATAATGACAAAGAGCCAATACACACTCGGCGTAAACATGCTGACCAAAATCATCACCATGAATAGCATCGGTAGTCCACCCCAGACTTCTAAAATCCGTTGACCAATGAGGTCTACCCAGCCACCATAATAGCCCTGTATCGCCCCAACGATGATGCCCAATATGGCTGAAGCGAAGGTTAATGCAAAGCCAAACAGGAGCGACACACGTAGTCCATATAAAATACGCGCCAGCACATCACGTCCTTGGTCATCGGTACCGAGCCAATTTTGTGCAGTCGGTGCAGATGGCACAGGCACAGCCAACTCTAAATTCGGTGTTTGATAGGAAAATTGAATCAGTGGCCATACAGCCCAACCTTTATCTTCAATCAGTTGCTGCACCACAGGATCTTTATAATCTGCCTCAGTTTCAAATACCCCACCGAAAGCGGTTTCTGGATAACTTTTTAGTACCGGCACATATAAAGAATCATCGTATTTGACCAAGAGCGGCTTATCATTGGCAATAAACTTGACAGCTAGGGACAACATAAAAATCAAGGCAAAGCTAATAAAGCATGTAAAGCCTAATTTATTTTCTTTAAAACGTTGAAAACGCGCTTGCATGATCGGAGACATTATTTTGCCCCCTGTGAGTCAAAATTAATTCGTGGATCAATCATTTGATACATGACATCACTGATTAATCTTAAGATCAGCCCCATCAAGGTAAAAATAAACAAGGTGCCAAAAATCACTGGATAATCGCGCTGTACTATGGCTTCAAACCCCAACAATCCCAAACCATCTAAATTGAAAATAATTTCAATAAATAGATTTCCCACAAAGAAGATGCCGATCAAGGCTTCTGGTAGACCAGCAATAACAATGAGCATTGCATTACGAAATACATGCCCATACAGCACACGTGATTCGGTCAAACCTTTAGAACGAGCAGCAAGAACATATTGCTTATTTAGTTCTTCCATAAAAGAGTATTTGGTCAGATAAGTTAAGCCAGCGAAACCACCAATTACCATAGCAAACAAAGGCAACGCCATATGCCAAAAATAATCTGCAATTTTGCCAAACACACTTAACTCAGCAAAATTCTCTGAAACTAAACCTTGTAGAGGAAACCACTGAAAATATGAACCACCTGCAAAAAAGACAATGAGTAAAATGGCGAAGGCGAAAGCAGGAATGGCATAGCCGATAGCCAATAAAATAGACGTGCTTTTATCAAATAGCAGACCATGTTGACGGGCTTTTTTAATGCCTAAAGGAATAGACACCATATAGATCAGCAAGGTACTCCACAAGCCAAGGGATAAGGATACAGGCAGCTTTTCCCAAAGCAGCTGAGTCACAGGCTTATCTTTAAAAAAACTGGTACCAAAATCTAGCGTTACATAGCCCTTTAACATGAGCCAAAAACGTTCGAATAATGGTTTATCGAAACCATATTGCGCTTCGATTTTTGCCACCATTTCTTCACTTAAGCCTTTAGCACCTTGGTATTTACTGCCTGTCGTCGCAGTTTCACCACCACCTGTGTTTCCCATACCTTGAAAGGACTCAGCTTGCTGTATGGCTTGTTCAACAGGTCCTCCCGGTGCAATCTGCATCACGACAAAGTTAATCAGTAAAATGAAAAACAATGTTGGAATAATCAGGAGCAAACGCTTTAATATATAAGTGCCCATGTTGCTTTCACATTCCTTGTCCTTCAGGTGTATTCATTGCTGCCGTAGATATTGTGTTATGTGCTTGGTTTGAGCTGCATCACTCCACCAATAGTCAATCCCAACAGAAAGTTTAGGTTTGACATAAGGCTGCTTATACATATGCCAATAGGCAAACCAGTTTTCACTTTGCCCAAACATTGGGATTTGATAATAACCCGCTCTGAGCAGGCGGTCTAAAACACGCGTACGAATAATCAATTCTTCCCGATTTGGAGCATTGATCACCTGTTGAATGAGCTGATCTATTACAGGATTTTTAATCCCTGCGTAATTATAATTACCCACTTGGTCAGCTGCTTGACTGCCCCAAAGTTGAGCTTGCTCACCCGCTGGAGTGAGCGATTGAGGCATTTCATCCACGATCATATCAAAGTCAATATTTCGCATACGCTCGGTGTATTGCGGTCCATCGACTTGTCGTAATAACACCTGAATACCTAAACGTTTCAAATTTCGTATAAATGGCATTAAGGTTCGCTGCAAATCTTGTTGCTGAATCAAAAGTTCAAATTTCACAGGCCGAGATTTTGCATCCACCAATCTGCCGTCTTGATAACGATAACCCGCATTCAATAACAGTTGGCGTGCATGCAGCAGATTTTTTCGATTAAATCCACTGCCATCAGAAACGGGATATTGCCAATTGGATAAGACCCCCTGTCTTTGAATAGGATCAAGTTGCGATAACATCGGTTTTAAAATATCCAACTCTTGGATAGAGGGTTTCCCCTTCGCTTCTAGCACACTATTACTAAAATAACTCTGCAAACGCTGATACTGCCCATAAAATAATGCTTTATTTTGCCATTCAAAATCATAAGCATAGGTTAAAGCTTGTCGAAAGCGAATATCACTAAATGGCGCACGACGAGTATTAAATACGAGACTTTTTGTGGGAATCGGTCGTTCATGTTTAAAGCGATATTTGACAATTTTACCGTCTTTAAAAGCAGGAAAATTGTACGCTCCCACCCAATTACGTGCGGTCTTTTCCTCATATAACGTAAATTGACCTGCTTTAAAGCCTTCAAAGGCTATGTCTGGGCTGCGATAATATACATATTTCAGATGGTTAAAATTATAGCGACCACGATTGACGGCTAAGTTCTGCCCCCAATACTCAGGATTGCGCTTGTAGCGAATACTCCTACCTGCATCGATCGTCTCAATCGTGTAAGGGCCTGAGCCTAATATGGGCTGCAATGTAATTTGAGTAAAATCTTTTTTTGCCCAATCTTTTTTGGAGTAAATCGGCATTTGCGCCAAAATCATGGGCATATCAGTGTTGTGTCCAGATTTAAAATTCATCCTTACCTGATATTTAGATAAAACATCTGTTTTGTCTAAATCCGCTAAATACATTTGCAAACCAGGATTTGACTTGGTCTGAAAAGTATCAAAACTAAATTTAACGTCTTCAGCAGTGAGTTCAGAACCATCACTAAACCGTGCTTTTGGGTTTAAATGAAAAATAACAAAATTAGTTTTTTTCGGGTCAAATGTCACCTTTTCGGCAAGCAATGGATACATCACACCCGGTTCATCTAAAGATGAACTCATCAAGCTATCAAAAAGATAATTGATACCTTCAACAGAACGCCCTTTTCCATTCATGCTGTTTAAATTATCAAAACTCCCAATACTCGAGGTCGTGATATATCCCCCTTTATTGGCAAGAGGATTGGCATAGGGCATTGCCTGTAATTGATGATATTGAGGGCTACTATGTATGGCAAGAAAAGGCGTGGTCTGCAACGCAGCCCACGCCCCTGTTGAAAGTATGCTCAAAGTCACACCAAACACGTAACGCGAAGTTGAAGCAGAATACATTCAACTTAACTCCTTAATGTTTGGACTCAGTTTGGTACTTTAATGACTTCACCAATACGTAACTGAGCAGACGGTTGTATATCATTCATTTCAGCAAGTTTTGATGTATCAAGTCCATAACGGCTTGCTAAACCAATCAATGTATCGCCGCGTTTAATACGGTATTCACTGATAGTTTTAGGGACTTGTAAATTTTGACCGACACGCAGTCCTGCACGGGGGTTCAAGTTATTTAATTCAGCCAATGCTGCCACAGTTAAACCTGTCCGACTAGCAATCGAATTTAAAGACTCGCCTGATTTCACAGTATACCTTTCAGTATTTGTTGGTTTCACATTGCTCGTAGAGGATTTAGCTTCCGTTTTTTTGGTTTCAGTTGCTTTACTAGCTACATCAGCAGGTAGTTCACCATCTACTTTTAAACGCTGCCCTACACGAATCGCACTATTGGTATTTAGGCCATTTAATTCAGCTAAATAACGTAATTGAAGATGATATTTCTTCGCAATCACACCCAATGTTTCACCTGATTTCACCACATGAATATCGGTCGCATCAACAGAATTCGTTCGTGTATTGGTTTTGCTTTCAATTTTGGTCGCCTCAGCTTTGGTTTCTACTTTAACCGGTGTGACATCACCTGTTAATTTTAATTTCTGCCCAACGCGTAGACCAGAACTACGCTCTATACCATTTAAATTTGCGACATAGTCCATGCCTAAATCATAGCGACTAGCAATGCCTGTCAGTGTATCGCCAGACTGCACCACATATGTATCCGGAACAGTTGAACTTGCAGGAACTTTAATGCTTTGCCCAGCCATCAGCCCACTATTTACCGACATATCATTTAGACTCGCCAATTCTAACAAACTGATCTTTGACTGCGTCGCAATGCTGTAAAGCGTATCACCACGCTGCACTTTATAGCTTTCAACTTTATACGCAGGATCAACTTTGACATTTTCAATGCGATTCACGACTTTGCTTTCGAGCTTCTCAACTTCTGCTACAGCTTGTAATGGCACATTAATTTTTTGCCCCACCATCAAGCTACTGCCAGCCGTTAAGCCAGTTGTTAAATCTGCCAACTCTTGATTTGACAGCGCATAACGATCTGCAATAAGTTTTAGATATTCACCACGTTTTACCGTGTAGGATTTGGTTTGAACTTTTGCAGGTTTTTCGACAACTTGAGCTGCTTTCTTGTCAGCTTCCAATTTTGCTTTAGATGCAGGCGTTTCTTTTAAGGATAATTTCTGCCCAACATATAAACCACTCGTGGTGGTTAAACCATTGTAGTCTGCGAGTTGCTTCGTACTTAAACCAAACTGACTCGCAACAGCTGTAAGACTGTCATTTGCTTTCACCACATAGCTATCTGCAATAGGCTTGGCTTTCGATTCTTCATTATTTTGCACAATCGGTTTCGCATCATATAAATAGATGGTCGTACCGACATACAAGGTCGAATCTGGCGAAATTTGGTTCCAAGCTGCAATATCACGCCAATTTACGCCATTTTTCATCGCGATCAACGCTAAAGTGTCACCTGCCAAAACTGTATAAGTACTGCGTTTACCTTTAGGTGGTACAACTACAATTTCAGAATCTGTACGAATGACATTTTTACCTTGGTTGCGTTTGGCTTCTTCGGAATCTGCACCTGTATTTTCAGCCACGCTTTTCGGGTAAGAGAAACCTTTGGTCAGTTCTTTACCTTGTTGGTCTGCAATTGACTGACTGGTCTGAATCGCAGTCAACTTAATCTTGCCATCGTAAGGATCGACAATTTCAGTGCCTTTCGGCGCAATAGCTTTAATTTCCTGAACGACTTCTTCTTGTTCTGCTTTAGTCGCTACTGGTTTTAATACCTCATCGACTGTTTTGGTCTCACCTTCAGCTTTAATAGCCACCATGATTTGCTCACGCTCATTTGCGCTGAGTGGTGGCTCGACAGACACGGCTTTCACAGGAGTCGAAGGTGTTACAGCGACTGGTATACGCGGCGCACTTGGAATATCACTATTCGAAGCAAAAGCAGCCAAAGCAGATGATCCTATTGGCGTTTTGCCTTTCGTTCCTGATGGAACACTCGGCGTTACCGTTGTAGCGACTACAGGTGGTTTGGCAGAAGCTGTCACTGTCGGCTGTGTTTTAAGCGTAGGTGGCGTCACTTTAGCGGGCTGAATAGTTTTACTATTTAATTCCGGCGGAGTAACACGTGACGGTGTTATTTCAACATTATTTTTTGGTAAGTTATAAGTTGAATTACTTGCCCAATAACCTGATGAACCACCTGATTGTAATTTTTTCAAACGCGCATCGACTGATGGACTCACATCCGCAGGAATTAAAATCCGCATTGGGCTGCTGCTATCAATCACATCGCCACGATGACCAGGGTTTAGTGCATAGAGTTCTGCACGGCTTAAACCGGTAATAGATGCAATTTCATTTAAATTTGCAGGCCCTACAGCCACTTCACGAAAGTGTGGACGGTTGGCAATTGGCGGTAAACTTACGCCATAGGCACTTGGATTTTTAATAATTTGAGCAACAGCCAAGAAACGTGGGACATAGTTCATGGTTTCTTGGGGCAGTTTTAGCGACCAATAATCCGTTGGCAAACCTGCCGCACGGTTACGGTTAATCGCCTGTTGAATGCGGCCCGGCCCTGCATTATATGCAGCCAAAGCCAATTCCCACGAACCGAACTGGTTATGTAGCGCGCCTAAAAACTCATAAGCTGCACGCGTTGATTCCACTACATCACGACGGCCATCATACATTGAAGTTTGTTTTAAGCCGTAAATACGTCCAGTACTTGGAATAAATTGCCATAACCCTGCTGCGGCTGCACTTGAGGTTGCTGCTGGGTCATAAGAACTTTCAATCACTGGTAATAACGCCAACTCCGTCGGCAAACCACGACGTTCTGCTTCTTTAACCGTGTGATATAAATAACGGGACGCGCGCGCACTTAAACGATCAATATATGGTTGACGTGAAATAAACCAACCACGCTGCGCTTCAATTCGCGTATCCCAGTGGTTCAAATCCATTTTGAAACCCACAGTCATACGCTTCCAGACATCACCATGCTTCAGTACTAAAAGGCGATCGCCTTCTACGGCACGCATGTCTGTTGCAGAAAGTAAATCTTCGAGTGAATCTAAACTATTGGCATCGAGAAAGTTTGAGCCAACTTGTTTACTTGCTGAGTTCTGCTTAGTCGTTTGCGATGAAGAACAGCCCGTCAGACCAAGAGCTGCGAGCGCAGAACCCAAGACTGTAAATTTAAAAATTTGTGGTAACGTAGGCTGCCAGACAGTCGCAGTTGATTTATACATAAAAAAATCCAGACAACTCATATAAAATTTATTTTTTAGATATGCCATTGTAGTGAAGCAGAACACAGACACAAGGCGTTAATTTAACGCTATTTCAGTATAAATGTTACAAGAAATTAAAAAAATCGCCAGAAATGGATTTCTCTCTGTCATTTGCGTTATACAATATACGGTTCTGAATGCTTGTTTTTCTCCGGATTTGATTTATGTCTCAAACAATCACGCTTTATGTTGATGGTGCATGTAAAGGCAACCCTGGCTTAGGGGGTTGGGGGGCCTATATCATCCGTGAAACTGGAGAAGAAAAACTCTGCGGCGGCGAAGCTGAAACCACCAATAACCGTATGGAATTGACTGCTGCAATTGAAGGTATTCAACACTGTCCGTCCGATGCAAAACTGATTATTTGGACAGACTCTAACTATGTCAAACAAGGCATTACCGAGTGGATACATGGTTGGAAAAAGAAAAACTGGAAAGATGTTAAAAATCCTGATCTGTGGAAATTACTGGATGCAACTTGTCAGGGGCGGGAAATTGAATGGAACTGGATTAAAGGACATGCAGGCCATCCGGGAAATGAAATGGCAGATCAATTGGCCAATCTAGGCGCAGAAAAAACCCTCGAACAGATCAAACTAGCGGCATCAACTACAGCTGAAGCACCTAAAAAAAAAGCTGAACCAGACTGGCTGTTAAACGATCCGTTTGGACTTGAATTTGCTGATAGCGAGGATGAAGCAGAAGAAATCTCTGCTGAGAAAACTATTGACGCAGAGCAGATGGATGACATTGCGATAGAACAACAAGCAACAGACACTGCTTCAACGTTGAATGAAGCTGCCCCTATACAGTCTAAGCAAGCTGCTGAAATCCATCCAATGATTGTCATTACACCAGCAACCGTCGATGTATCTGGCCCACGACAATTAATTTTGGATACGGAAACCACAGGTTTCTATTTCCAAGATGGCGACCGTATTATTGAAGTCGGTGCAGTGGAAATGATTAACCGCAAACTGACCGGTAGCTCAATTCATATTTATATCAACCCGCAAAAACCTGTCGGTGAATCTGAAAATATTCACGGAATCAGTGATGACTTTCTAAAAGACAAACCACTGTATGCTGAAATTGCTGATGTCTTATTTGACTATCTAAAAGGCGCAGAAATCATTGCGCATAACGCAACCTTCGATATGAACTTCCTAGATATGGAGTTTAAACGTGCAGGTTTTGTTGCCTTATCGGAGGTATGTGAAGTCACCGATACCTTGGCTATGGCCAAAGCCAAGCATCCAGGCCAGAAAAACTCACTCGATGCATTAGTGCGTCGTTACGAAATTCCACAACGTGACCGTACCTTCCATGGTGCGTTACTCGATGCGGAAATCCTGTCTGACGTATACCTAGCAATGACGGGCGGTCAGGTTTCCTTTGATATCGATGCACTGACCCACTCGCAAAATGAAGATGGTTCGCAAACCCGCGCCGCTGTTGAAATAGAATTACCTGTGATTTTACCTTCACCAGATGAACTTGAAGCCCATGAGACATGGGTCAAACAATTTGAAGAAAAACATGGTACACCTTGCCTTTTTTCGAAATAAAATCTAAATTTCGTGTTACTTTTTGTATATAAACAATTCTTACATACGCTATAGTAAAACCATAAACATGGACCGCCTTAAGGGGCGGTTAATAAACAAGATAAAACATCTAGGAAAGGTGCAGATACATGTCTTACCAAACCTCTATCCATTTTGATCCAACGGCTTTGCTGATAATAAAAAATGAGGTTGATAACTCAATCAAGTTAGTCGAATCAGCAGTCAGCACCTTAGTTGAAGATCAAACTTTACCTTTCGGGATTGATGATGCACTGATTCAATTTGAACAATGTGCTCAAGTACTAGCTTTAGTTGATATGCCAAGTTTGGCAAAAATCGCTCAATATTCAGCAGAGTTAATGCGCAAGATCATGGGGAATCCTGCGCAAATTAACACTCAAGAGGTCATCGCACTGAGCGAAGGCACGACCATGCTGAAACGCTACATCGAATTTATCTGCCTACGTGAAGTTAAAATTCCACAATTCCTGCTGGACAGTCTTAATCGTCTAGAACTGTCTTTGGGTAAACCTCTAACGTCGGAAGGCCAACACATTGAGTCCCTACTCGATTGTATTACTCCTGACTTTGACTTACCTCAAGCGCCTGCACTTGAAAAATCAAAATACGTTCACCGTCTGTATAAGTTGGCGTTGAATAAATTGATTAAACAAGAAGAAACTGAGCTGGATTTGCAAGCGATTAAATTGGTCAGTGCGTATTTAGCAGGTCTTTCAGACAAACATCCAAGTAAACAATATTGGAACTTGGTTTTTGTTGCGTTTAATCAAATTGATCAAATCTTAATTACCGATGCTCGTTTACGTACCTTGGTGAGCATTGAGCGCAATATGGCTCAATATTTTGCAGGAACTGAGCGCTTTAAAGCATCCATTTCTGATTTAGCCAATGTCTTAAGTCTAAACATTAGCCAAGAAGATGACATTTCTCATCATATTCGTGGCAAATTAAATATCGGTGAAGACCTTCTTACCGACACCCAATTGCAAGTTTTCAGTCGTCATTTATATGGTCCTGACTTCGACACCATGCATACCATTGGTGAATTGGTTACGACTGAAATGACGCAAATTCGTAATGATATTGAATTTAACTATCAAAATATGACGCCTGAAAAAACCCAAGAACTTCAAGCGAAATTAAACGAATTGGCAAATATTTTCAAAGTCTTGAACTTAAATGAAGCGTATAACGACTTGTCGCGTCAAGCCGCGTCATTAGGTAATGCTGAGATTTTACAAGATGAAAGCTTTGCCCAGCAGTTGATGAACAATATCTTGTCTGCCATGAACTCGATTGGTGTGCTTGAGCGTCATCACACTTCTAGCCGCTTACAACTTCGTGTGAATAATATGAATATTTCACTCGACCGTTTAGATGAAGCACACGCTGCTCTGTTAAATGAGACCAAGGTTTTAATTGATGCTGCTAGCCAATCTTTGGTTCAGTATTTACAAAACCAAGATTTGACACAACTTGAAGCGACTGCAACTCAATTCCGTGAAATTGGTGGTGCAATGTTGTTCCTCAATGCAGATGCAGCTCAAAATGCGCTGAATTCAACAGCTCAATTCATTGTGAAACGAGTTGAATCTTCAACAGCGATTGATGCAAATGAAGTGAATCAAGCATTAGATTCATTGGCAAGCGCAGATATGTTGATTGACAATTTAAAGAACAAACAACCTGTTTTACAGGGCATGTTTAAGGTAGCATTGGACAGTAGCGAAAAACTGAAATCAGCAGCAGCCTAATGTCTAAATTATCACTTGCGTATATCTTCAAACAACAGCAATTGCTGGTCGATGAAAACTTTCAACTTCCCGAAGTTGAGCAACTCGCAAGTGATTTAAATATTGGCACGGGTGATCAAGTGATTGCCCGTGACCTACTTGAAAATGAGCCTATTCCTGAAGGCTTACAGCTCATCCCTATTCGTCAACTTTTACAACTTTGGAATGTTCAGCAATTTGAACAAGCCAGCCGTGCTATTCAACTCTTAGAATGGCGCCGTAATCATAAATTTTGTAGCCACTGCGGTACTGCAACTCAAGTCCACGCCACAGAATATGCTATGGTTTGCCCTGCTTGCGGTTATCACCAATACCCTCGTGTCAATCCTTGTGTCATTACCGTCATTACCCGTGGCGAAGATGAAATTTTATTGGCAAAAAATGCAAAAAATGTCCGTGCTATGTATGGACTGATCGCAGGTTTTGTTGAAGTGGGTGAAACTCTAGAAGAAGCGGTTCGTCGTGAAACTGAAGAAGAAGTTGGGCTGAAGGTCAAAAATATTCAATATTTGGCAAGCCAACCTTGGCCTTTCCCAAGTAATTTAATGATCGCCTTTAAAGCAGAATATGCTTCAGGTGAGCTTCAATTACAAGAAGAAGAAATAAGTGATGCGGCTTTCTTTAAATTTGATGCATTACCTGAAATTCCGTTCAAAGGAAGTATCGCCCATTCGATGATTATGCATGTCATCCATGGGTCTGCTGTTGCAGATGACACCGAAGCATGGTTATAAGTAGCTATTTTTAGTAAATAAATCATGCAATAAAAAAACCGCCATACTTGGCGGTTTTTTATTTTCAATCATTTAACCAAAGACATTAAGGTGGACTAATTTCATCGAGTACACGCATGATTTCAGCTTTGGTTTTAAAGAAGCGACTAAATAGACTCGAAACTGAACCAATCATCGTGATGTGCCCAACACGAGGGATTTGAATCAATTGACTATGGTTGCCTGAGGCTTTTAATCGACGATCAAAATCTTCACTATTGCTATGGCCAACGATATTGTCTTTATCCGCAGTGAATAGATAATGCTTCACTTGATTGTGCTCAACAAAATAATATGGCATCACTTGTTGATACGGTACATTTTGATCAAAGGCATCTGCACAAATCGGATCACCCTTATAATCAAAATGATATGGCCCTGCCAATCCCACAATTGCACGAATATTCTCTTTCACTTGCAGCTGATATGGCGTCGGATGATACAGTGCAGACATGACATTAAATGCCCCTGCCGAATGTCCCATTAACACCACATTTTCCACTTCAATCTGCAACTTATGCTGAGACTGCGTCAAATAGTTTAATGCAAGGCTAAGATCATCAATTGAAGCCGGAAAAATATACTCAGGTGCGAGATGGTAATTGATGACAGCAACATCGAAGCCTTCTTTTGCAAAAGCTTCACCAATGAATCCATAGTCCTTTTTGTCACCATGCATCCACGCCCCACCATGTACAAACACGATGAGTGGACGTTGCTGACGAGGTGCTGACGTGCGATACAAATCTAGGCGATGGCGCGCTTTTAGACCATAAGGGATATTGTTTTGAACATGATATCCTTGTTTGGGTGTCAGTCGATTTAATGCATAACTGCCAAAATCATATAACCGAAAATTTCGGTATAAAGATTTAGCCAAATCCATTTTTTGCTGAAGCCGCAGAGACCATTGATTCATATTTTACAGCATCATTTCCGACATTTTATTGAGCATTTGGATCGACAGCATCCGGATCTATCGCTACAGGCGTTTGTACTTCAGGTTGCACATTGCCTACAGCAGGTGTGGTGTAACTTGAGTTAATTGAACGTGCCTGCGGATTTGGGTTCTGATCAATATTATCGATTAAAGTGACAATTCGCGTTACATTACCCACTTGTTGCAAGATTTGATTTAAGTCTGTGATTTCCGCACTGTTTAAACGGCCCATCACATAAAGAACAGCATCTTCAGTATGAATGTGTACTTTGCTGTCAGATACCACAGGCGCTTTCATAATCAAACCACGGGTATTCGCAGTAACCGCAGTATCTTGCATGATGGTGCTATAGCTGATCTGATTACCCACTGTAATATAGTTATGTACAGTTTTGACATCACTCATTGAACGGACATTTTCTTCTGCCAATTCTTTTAAATGATTATCCGGCACTTGCCCAGTCAATAAGACATTGCCATGAAAACTTTCAATATTGACACGTGACTGTTTAAAACGAGTATCTAATTTATATAAATTAATTTTTGCTGTTCGAACAATGGAAGAGTCAATAAAAACTTGTCCCAATGAGCGTGCGCCGCTTTCAGTTCCTACAGGTGCTGATCCTGTTCCATTCGAAATAAAACTCGCACAGCCAGATAAACTTGCGACACAAAGCATCGTTATTGCAATACGCTTAACCACTCAGCACGACTCCTCAAATTTCCACACGTATTTTTCTATGCGTTTACACAGTTTGTTTTATCAAAGATTAATCAACTCTTGATCAAAAGTAAAAGCATTTTCAATCCATTGCTGATGATACGGGTATTTAGAAAAGTCTTGCTGTAGTGTTTTTGCAAAGTGTTGATAAAAATCAAAACAAATTGCATCAAAGCGACAATAATAATTTTGAAAATGTGAATGTTCATTTAAAAAATGCAACGCAGTCTTCATCATCTTACGTTGTTTGTGAATTGAGATACTTTCGATGGCTTGGGCATAGCGGGTATTCGAACGGGCTTTAACTTCGATAAACACCAATTCTTGACCACGTGCAACGATCAAATCAATTTCACCATAACGACTATGATAATTCTGTTGCACCTGTACATAGCCTTGCTGCTTAACCAAACGCAGCGCTTGCCGTTCTGCCCACTGCCCCAGATTCATCTGTCCCAAATTCATCTGCTCTAAGTTTAGCTGCATCGTTTCATCCCTAAAGTGAGATCGCCACGATGCCTTTTTTACTTCGCTCATAGCAGTGAGGAACACGCTGAATATTATTTTGACTAATTTTGATTAGCCCTGTTCGCCCCTGAAACTCAATGCTTTTTAATTTCGGTTCTTGCAAATATTGTTTTGCGATATGCCATGTGTCTCCGCCAAAAGCTAAAAGACGTTGATATGGCATATCTACTGGGTTTTCCTCATAAGCTCGGATCAGGTCAGGCCAACGCGCGTCATGCAATGCAGGTGCATCACAAAATTTCAGCCCTACAGGAATGGGCTTAGTAGCCTCAATCGCATTGGCTACGCTATATAGTTTCGCTTTGGGCAGTTTTGTTTGACTGTTTATCCATTCATTATTGCCTAACAACAGCACCCCTTGATTTTTGTCCAGCTTCGTTGGGAGTTGTTCAACCACTTGTATCGGCACTGAACTTTGACTAATTAAGGACATGAGTAGTAATTCATGTTCTGCCTCTGTTGCAGGCTGACGTAGAACAAGCACTTGCGCTAATTTGTCTTTTTCGAAGACTTTTTGGAGTGCTAAGGCATCATCACGTTTCGATAAACTGTACTGCCAGACATTTGGAATTTGGCTTGTCGTTTCATTTAAAGCCAACACGCGGACTTTAGGCTTTGCTTTTACAAGTGCTTCAACATCTTGACGTGCTAAAGGGCCAATCACCAATTGAGTTTTTTTATTTACCTGTTGCTTCAATATCGCCGCAATTTGCTTTTGATTTGAATCCACAAACTTAATGGGTACTTTGTAGTCCGACGATTGATATGCGCTATTGAAACCTTGCTTAATACTGGATGCGGCTCGCGCCATAGGGCCAGATTCAGGTAGAATGACCAAGACGTCTGCCTGTGCAGCAGTAAACAGACTGCTTAAAAGGCAAAGACCCAAAATTTTGTTCTTATTATCCAACATGGAGAAACCTATGAGTGCTCAGTTATTTGTTGTTGCAACTCCAATCGGGCACTTAGATGATATTAGTTATCGTGCAATTGAGGTATTGAAGTCGGTTAAAATTATTGCCGCCGAGGATACACGAACTTCCGCACAATTACTTAAACATTTTAGTATCAATACGCCTTTAACTGCTTGTCACGACCATAACGAAAGCAACAAAATAGACCAGCTCATTGAACGCCTAGAAAAAGGTGAAAATATGGCGCTGATCAGTGATGCAGGCACGCCATTAATCAGTGACCCTGGCTTTAAACTGGTTCGTGCTGCACAAGAAAAAAATATTCGTGTCATTCCTGTGCCGGGTGCCTGTGCTGCCATTGCAGCTCTCAGTGCTGTCGGCCTACCCAGTGACCGTTTTAGTTTCGAAGGCTTTTTACCTTCTAAACAGTCACAACGTCTTTTAGCACTCGAAAAACTGAAAGACGAAACTCAAACCATGATTATTTATGAAGCGCCGCACCGTATTGTGGATTGTCTAAAAGATATGTCGAATGTCTTTGGTGCCGATCGTCCTGTAGGCTTTGCACGTGAAATTACCAAAACATTTGAAACCATTAAAAAAATGTCTTTGGGTGAGTTGGTTCATTTTGTCGAATCTGATCACAATCAGCAAAAAGGCGAAATTGTTTTGGTGATTGGTGGTGCGACCGAAGAAAAAGACCTAGAGCAAGAAAAGTTAGACAAATTGCTGACGCGTTTACTTCAAGATTTGTCCGTTAAAGCTGCCTCTCAGTTGGCTGCAGATTTAACTGGGATTAAAAAGAAAGTGGCCTATCAACGTGCTTTAGAATTAACCCAAGCGAACGATTAAGCTTAATTTTTTTTATTTTTAATTTGAACCGCTTATGGGACCTACGGGTTCCATAAGCTATCCCATACAATAATTTAAATAGAATGAAAAAAGTTGCTTATAACATGTCCATAAATCTGTCTGTCAAAAAACCGCTGATGTTCATTCTCTTTAATCTGGTTTGGCTCACGGCCCTTGCACATATTATTTATACTGGCATTCAACCCTATCCGCACTATATTAGTGGCGAGCAAATGACGGCCGATCATAGCGCGATTACGATGGTCTGTGGATATTGTTCCCTCTATTTTATAGTCGGTAATGTACTGAAACTGAGCCAATTTTGGGATAGGCATCGCTATTGGGCTTATGTCGTTTTGAGTGCGGTATTACTTTTTCAATCTTTTGTCGCTGCTGTGGCGGCCATGCATGCACCGCCGTATATTGCTGCATTTATTATTAATTGTATGTTTTTGCTTTTACTGCATTTTGTGTTCTATCCTATTTACGCGATCAGTCGTAAATATATGAAGCCAAAGACGGCTTAAAATAACTTCACAACGTCATAACTAAACATGCTTAGTTAAAAAATGAATGACGTGCATCATCGCACAAGCGAATGAAGCAAAAAAAAACACCACATGACGTGGTGTTTTTTCATTTTAATCTTTTGCCGATTCGTCTGGAGGGACTTCGGTAATACGACCACCACGCGCTAAGAACGCAGCAACTTCATCTTCAAGCGCCTGACGTTGTTTTAGTTTTGCAGTCACTGTTAATGTTTCAGCTTCAGAGGTGTCATCATCAGAGGCAGAATCAGCTGCGTCACCTGCACCTTTTTCAGCTGCTTGTGCTTCATCTTCATCAACTACTGAATCTTCTGGATCATCATAATCGTTCATATCAGTCATTGTGTTCTCCCCGCGAATGACTTCTGTTTGCCAGCGAATGGCTGGTTTTAAATTAACAGAAATTTAGCAATCTCTGAGCATTTCGACTAGTACCCACAATCAAAAAATCGTATCTTTTTTAATCAAAATCGTAACCTTGTTTATACGACTGTCTAAAAAATATCTGACTTTGACCTAAGCTGCGTAGATTGTATCTTTTAAAATACTCAGACCATTGGCTTGAGCCATAAATGCATCTTTAAGAACAGTCTGATTTTCCACTTGTTTTAAACCAAAGTTTCGCGCCCACACCACAGGAGAAAAAGTTGTGGTTTCTAACCAACCAATCGCGGACATGCTATGCATCATGGCATCGTTTTGCCCTTTACGGCGGTGTTCATAGCGCTTCAAACTTTGTTCATGTGCCCACACACCCCGTTTTTTATCGGTCAAAAGCACATCGCAAAGCACTGCTGCATCTAAACAGCCAATATTCACGCCTTGTCCTGCAAGCGGATGAATCACATGGGCCGCATCTCCAATCAGCGCCAGACCATCATGAACGTATTGCTGTGCAGCTCGTGCCTTCAATGGAAATTTAGCACGTGGCGTTGCTTCTAAGACTTCACCGAGCATGTGATGACTTTCTCGAGTGAGCAACGCAGTAAATTCAACATCGGATAAAGCCACATATTCATCGGCATAATCATCTGGTAAGGTCCACACAATGGATTGCCAATAACCACTTTCTTCTTTTTTCAGACTCGCCATCGGCAAAAATGCCAAAGGCCCAGTTTCTAAGAAAATTTGACGCGCTACATGCTGATGCGGTTGGGCGGTTTTAATTGCACAGCTCACACCGGCTTGTTTATAGTCCAGCACATCTAGATCGATGAAAGCTTGCTCACGAACAAATGAGTTTGCACCATCTGCACCTATCACCAGTTTTGTTTTGAGCTGGGTACCATCTGCGAGGTGAATGATCCACACACCAACGCCGCGCTCAACTCGACTGACCTTAATCTGGGTTCGGTAGTCTTCGAGTTGTTCTAGCATTTTTTGTTGAATGGCTAAATTCAATACGCTTGGTTCAACCATTGAACCTAAAGCTTGCTCAACTGATGGTGTTTGCTCTGCAACATGACCAAAATTGATTTCTCCATAGCCATTTTTATTCCACACCTGCATGCCTGTATACGGCTGCTGACGTGCAAGTTTTTCCCAAACGCCCACAGTCTTGAGTAAATGAATGGTGGCTTGACTGAGCGCCAAAACTCGAGGATTCGCAACACTTTTGGTTTTTTCTGCATCCAAAATAGGTGCCGCATCCAATACCGTAGCCTGCACACCGCCTTGCGCCAATAACAATGCCGTTAAGCCACCGACCAAGCCACCGCCTACAATCACTGCATCCAGTACATTTGTTTGATTTAAACTCATGCTTTTAGCCCCATTGCATAATTCGCGACCAAAGGCTTAATCCCCGGAATGGTGTCAAAGGCAACTAATCCAGTATTGCGAATCAATTTTAAAAATGGGTTCTGGTTGCTAAAACCACGAACAACTGAATCACAGAATTTAATCACCCGCTGCTGATCGGTCAGGCGCGATTTTTCATAATCAAGCAACATAGCTGCATCACCCAGATCTGCATTTTTTTCAACTTGCTCTTTTAAATAACGGCGTAGTACATAGGCATCGCGCATACATAAGTTAAAGCCCTGACCTGCTACTGGATGAATGGTATGGGCAGCATTTCCCATGAGCACTACACGACCTACAGCTTGTTTCTCTGCAAGTACTTGCGACAATGGGAAGCTGAAACGTTTACCAGTTTTTTGGAATTTACCTGCACGGTCGCCATAGGTTTCTTGTAAAGCATCTAAGAAGTGCTGATCATTTTCATCACCCATCCACTCGCCTTCAGTTCCTTTAGGAACAGGCCAAACCACTGAGCGACGGTATTCACCTGGAAGTGGCAGCAGCGCTAGCGGACCAAGCGGACTAAAACGCTCGAAACCGACATGACCATGCGGTTTAGAGGTTTGTACTGTAGTGACAATCGCCACTTGGTCATAATCATGCACCGATGCGCCAATACCTAAGGCTTTACGGCAGAATGAATCACGGCCATCTGCTGCAATCACAATTTTAGATTGTAGTTTGAGCTGTTCTTCAGCACGCTTTGCTTCAATATAGGCATGGTCTGCATCCTGCGTCAGCGAAGTCACTTGTACGCCGTCAATTAATTCTATCAGCGGTTCTTTTTTGACTTCTGTGAGCAGCACACGGCCTAACCATGCATTTTCAATAACTTGTCCAAAGCTTTCGACTTTTTCTTGTTCTGCTTTGAGTCTTGCCTTACCAAAACTGCCTTGCTCTGTAATATTCACTTCTAAAATAGGTGTGGCGTGTTCCTGTAAAGCATCCCAGAGGCCTAGTTCTTGATAAATTTGCACCGTACGGCGTGACAAGGCGCTGTTTCGTGCATCAAAACTCGAGTGATAAGGCTCAAGGTTTGCATCATCATAATTGGGGTATTTAATGGCTTCTAAAAGTTTTACGCCAATTTTGGCTTTGGCCAACATGAGTGCCAGACTTAAACCGACCATACCACCACCAACAATGATGACTTCTTGCTGCATGCTTGTTTCCTTTTTTATCAAGTATTCGAATTTAGGACATTCACTCGAAATACATATAATCTGTAATGAATTTTATCTTACATCAAGGGCATGATTTTTTATAATGAAATACAAATTAGTTGCAGGTATTTGCACTGATTAAATACAAAATTAATCATCTCTTGCCGTAAATATTGATCTTTAAAAAAGAGAAAATCACAATAAAAATGGCTGAGTCCATCAGTATGAGCCACCATTTGCGTAAATCAGCGTCATTTGAACACGTCATGTTTTGATGCATTCAAAAGGACGATATCAAGCTAACTACCTGATGATCAACCTTTAGCCATTGCTCAATTAGTTGAATAAGTGATTGCAGCTGCAAAAACCAATTCTGTTACACCATTCGGTTTAATGAGCTTTTCATTACACAACATTTTCTGGATATATTCCGCAGCAGAATATCCAGAAGATGTAATTTTTGTTGTGTTATTGGCGCCTTATCCTAAAGTTGATGCACGTACCAAGCTTTAATTTGAGTTAGGTACAGAGCAACTCTAAAGCGATGTCGAGCACTATTATTCAAACAGGTTTTAGCGCCAACTTTACCTTGGCATGGTGTGAAAATACTATGGCGCAAACCTTAGAAAATACGCTGCAAACCAATAATTTAGAAAGATTTACCCACCAAGCTGAGTTGTAGATTCATACCGATATGACTGAGCCAGCGAAAAAAAAATCAACAAACAAACATTAGTGAATGGCTGTAATTATGATTATATGCCCCCGAGTGTATTGGTCAAATATGCTATAGATCTGATTTCACATGCTGAATATGCTGAACCGGCAACCGGACATTTAGCCGTATATGAAAAACCGGAAGAGTTTTTAAAATTAGCGACTGATTTTTTACAAAAATCTTAATGTTTGAATGAAGTTAAAAAGCCGATCTAATGATCGGCTTTTTATATTTATTTAATATTTTCCATGATTTGGTCAAAATATTGCGCTCATGCATTCAATTTATTTTCATAGCAATAGATAAAGATATAGAACATAAATGACAGAAACGATCTCCTTAATACGGAATAATTTAAATGAATGGCTTAAGCATTAAAATGCTGGATTAATTTCTGCAATCGAATTTCTGCATCTTGATTAAAAGCATTCGCCGCTTGGTGATACCAGCGTTTCGCCATCTTTAAATCTTGAGCTGCGCCATTGCCTAGCTCATACATTAAGCCAATTTTATAGGGAGCAATTGCACAGCCTTGTTTTGCCGATTGCTTGTACAAGCTCATTGCTACATTATAATCTTGATCAAGAATTTCGCCCTTTTCATATATTTCAGCAAGAGTCGTTCTTGCGTTTATATTTCCCTTTTCCACTGACTGATTCAGTAGATCTAAAGCGATATGAATATCTGTTTTAAATGGCTTTTTGAACAACAGCACGGCTAACTTCAGCATCGCTGCATCATCACCCTGATCAGCCGCTTTTTGATACCATCCTTGTGCTGTAACATCATTTTTTTCGACGCCGCATCCCGTTTCATACATTTCACCCAATTTAATTTGGGCTGCAATATCCCCTCTTGAGGCTAAACTCAAATAATCATCATAAGTAGGCTGATTGTTATACTTAAACTTTATTTTCTTTACTGGATTATAATCACTATCAAAGATTTCAAAACCGACATAGTTTTTAAAGAGCTCAATCAATAACTGCCGAACCAATTGAGTATGATAAATTAAATGATCCTTTTCGCTAAAATAATAATACTGATAATAGCTTTCCAAATCTTGATTGATTTCTTCTTTTAAACTGTTTAAATCAGTCGTCCATTTTTTTTGAACTTTGCCATTTTCAACATATTCATATAAATATCTTGTTGAAAAGTTTAACCATTCCTTTTCAAAATCTTGTCTTTCTCCATCCATGTAAAGTTCGTCTTCTTCCGCTTGAATGACACATCTGATTTCTGCACTCTCTTTATAAAGCGCATAGCTATAGCTTGAATTTGTGTCTGCAAAATCAAAGAAGATCATCCATTTCATCGGCAATTGACTGCTTAGCAAACTGCTCCATTTTTCAGGTTCAGTAAAAGCAAAATGTGCTAATCCGGCACTATTAATACAAACAATATGATCCGTCAGCCACTCTATATCTAATGCAGATTTTGAGTTTTCTTCAAAATAAACCAGCCAATCATTTACCAGTCTTTCAATATCCTGTTGATTGCCATTAAAGGGAATAACCACTCCAGCTTTTCTAACACCCATAATTATGATTAAAATAAAAAATTTATACGATTAATTTAAAAAGACTTATATCTAATTTTTGTAAAAAATTAACATCATAAAATCAGCTCCATTGTTAATTAAACTTGTCTATATAACTAGTATTTATAAGACTGCTTGTACACAAAAAAAGCCGATCAACTGACCGGCTTTTTTTATTCATTGCAAGTTACTGCGCCATCAGCGCTTCAATGTCTTCCACCGACTTGACCACTGCAGCTGTTAAAACACGTGGACCTGCTTTAGTTACAGCCACATCATCTTCAATACGAATACCGATACCACGCCATTTCGCATCAACGCTTTCATCATCAGGCGCAATATAAAGACCTGGCTCAACAGTCACAACCATACCTTCCTCATAGGCACGCCATTCACCCTCTTGTTTGTATGAACCGACGTCATGCACATCCATACCAAGCCAATGACCCGTACCATGCATATAGAATTGGCGGTAACTTTCTTTTGCGATGATTTCGTCAATATCTCCTTGCATAATGCCAAGATCCAATAAACCTTGAACTAAAATACGCACTGCAACGTTATGTGGTTCTTTATAAGAGTTGCCGATACGCACCGCATCAATCGCCGCAATTTGCGCATCGAGTACGATATTATAAAGTGCTTTTTGTTCAGGGCTGAATTTACCGTTGACTGGGAAAGTACGGGTAATGTCTGAGGCATACAGCTGATATTCACATGCTGAATCAATCAGTACCAAATCACCATCTTTGAGTTCTTTGTCATTTTCCACATAGTGCAAAATACAGCCATTTTCACCGCCGCCGACAATGCTGTTATAGGAAGGCACACAGCCATTTTTACCAAAGACATAATTAAGTTCAGCCTCTAAAGCGTACTCCATCATGCCCGGTTTAACCGTTTGCATGGCACGAGTATGCGCTTCTGCTGAAATATCCGAAGCAATTTGCATCAATTCAAGTTCATCATCAGATTTGTGCAGACGCATTTCATCAATGATGCGATCTAGTTGAATGACTTGAGCAGGTGCACTTGCACCCTTACGTGATTCACCATTTGCTGCCGAAATCCACTGCGCCACACGAGCATCAAAATCTGGTTGCTGCCCAATACGGTAGAATAATTTATCTTTATTTTGTAATTTTTCTAAAATTTCTTCGTCTAATAAATCAATGGCATAAGCCTCATCAGCTTCATAATCTTCTACAGCCCCATCTACACCCGCACGGTAGCCATTCCAAATTTCCATTTCACGGTCACGTTCACGGCAGAACAAACTATAGCTATAACCTTCTTCTTCGCTATCAAAGGTTTCAATCACTGCAACCGCTTCAGGTTCAGCAAAACCTGTTAAATAAAAGAAACTACTATCAGCTCGAAATTTATAATCTGCGTCGCGATTACGCATGGCTTCTTTGCTCGTGGCAATAATTGCAATACTACGTAGTCCCATTTCACCCGCAAGGATGTCTCGACGTTCTTGAAAATCCGCTTGAGTTAATTTCTTCATTTAAATACTTCTTATACCTGCTGGCTGATATTGTTTAAATTTTGATTCAATTGAATATGAATCTCTCATTCTATGTGAGGCATGTATAAAAACACGTAATACCTCACATAGATATAAGCAAAATTAATGCCTTAGCTTGGACGATGTGGGGTGAACATTTCAACCACATTCCCCACTTGAGCCGATGAATTTTTAGCGCTCAGTTGTAGCAACGGTGTTTCTGAAACATCAACTTTGGTACGTCCCATAGACAGGCTCACTGGGATTAAACGAACAAATTCGTATAATTCCTGATAGCTTTCTTCACCTTCTTCATCATCATCTGAATCTTCAAATTCTACTGAAGCGACATCCTGTAAATGCTCAATCAATTCTTGTTCATTGGTGCGCAGATGACCTGCCGCTAAACCAAAACCAAGAACAACACCTGCACACCAATCTGCCAAGGCTTGCACACGCTCACCTAGCAAGTGATCATCATCTGGTAATAAAGGAAGATAGTCGAGTTCATCATCTGAAAGTGAATGAGCTACATCTTCTGCTTCTTCAGTCAACAATGCCACCGCATCTTCGTCTAATTCAGCCACATCAAGCGTTGCTAAAATTTGTTGCCACTCTTCACGACTCGGAGGTTGTGACACACAAACTATACCAGTGAGTAGACCGTGTAACTCACTTGGGCTTGAAATTTCTTCAATTTTAGAAAAATTCTGGGACCAATCTGACCAACCTGAAATATCGTCTTGCATTCGCTTATCCAATCTCTATACTTCGTATATATTACCTTTGTTTGCAAGACTGTGCGACTACGTTATGTTAGAAGAATTACAGCGTCTCCAAGCGCATATTAGCGTTTTAAAAAAGCGACTGGCGCAATTTGAAAGCGAAAATAATGCCCTACAAGATGAGAAAAACTCGTCTGATGAGCACCATCATGCTCAAATTGTACATAAGAACGGTATTATCACCTCCAAACAAGAAGAAATTGATGCGCTGAATGAGCAATTAACTGATTCACGTGCTCAACTTCAACAGCTGAATACTGATGCAACTGCTTTGGCTGACCGATATAGCCGTCTTGAAAAAAGCTGTACTGATCTAAAAAATCGTTTTCAAGAAATTTTGGCAGAACGTAATGAGCTACGTATCGTTAAAGAAAAGATGCAAAATGAACAGCGTCATGCTCAACAAGAAATTCAAGGTTTGCAGCAAGAACGTGAACGTTTATTGCAAAAAAATGAACATGCCAAAGCAAAAGTTGAAGCGATTATTCAACGTTTAGCTATTTTAGGTACAGCTCAAGATCAACATGCGCAAGAAATTCAACAATTGGCACATCCGACTGAAAGTAATGAGGAAGTTTGATCATGAGTGAACAAATTGCAGTTGATTTAAAAGTTCTAGGTCATAGTTTCCGTTTAGCAACGACTTCTAACCAACAAGCCGATTTAGAACGCGCAGCACAATTACTGAATGACAAATACGATGAATTTCGCCGTAAAGCACCACGTATGGAACCGAGTAAGCTGATCATTATGGTCGCACTTGAATTAATGCAAGAAGTCCTGTCAATGAATAAGAGTTTGCAAGAATATGCAAACTGCGAACTTTTGTTGCAAAATATTTTGGAACAAGTTGAAGAATTGACTGATTAATCGGTGGTTTAGTGATTATACTTTGCCCGATTGCTTCATTTTAAACACTTTGTCAGTGTTTGGTGATTTGCCAATAACGCTGAATTCGTTATACTGAGCACATCTCTGAGGTGTTCGCCAGCTAGGTCTAATCCCCTGCCGATACTTAAACTTATGGATGTGTTCTGTATATTCTGAGCGTATGCCCTCCTCGAGTGGGAAACCCAGCGAGTGTACGTCGCGTCCACCTTGAACTCATCGGGTTCAGGGTCACGACATTTGCAGCGGCATCTTCGGAGTGTTTATTTTCCAAATCCTGATTTAAATTACAAGCATTTGATTTAAAAAATTTTTTTAATTTACTATTCTATTTCCGCGCCACTCTACTTTTGTTCTCCCCCCTTAATTATTTCATTTAAGTTTGGTTAGTTTAAAAGTGTATTTATTCAAGTTAATTCATTTTTTGAGTTGTTCCAGTTTAGCTAGTTGTCTATCCAAAGCTCTGTCCATTTCAGGAAGTATTTGTCGTAAATATTGAATTGATGAAATGGCTTCATCCAATTTCACGACGCCTTTTTTAACCAAGTTATATTGTTGCTCGAGTAGAGCGAGTACTTGATTTTGATTCGGCTGCTGTCCCTGACTCATCAGCGTGTTTATTTGCTGAAATTGTTGATATACCTGTTCACGTTGCTGTAATAGCTCAGAGTGCGTTTCACTGTCGAGTATTGATTGTTTGGAATTAGAACTTGAATGCTGCAATACATTTTCTGTAGTTCGCTCTGAACGTGTTTCAGACACTTTTTGTTGATCTAACGGTAGCTGTTCATGAACCTCCTGCTGCTTTGGTTTTAGTAACTGAATCATCAACAATAAAATCAAGCCAACCACTAACCCGATAACAATCCATTTCTTATACATGATTCAATCTCTAAATGTTCTTCAATTAAAAAATTCAGAGCCGATTTGACTCTGATTTTTCCATTTTCTTTTGATTTAAACTGTTTTACTGACTGCCCCATCCTGCTGGTGCATAACCTAAACGAACACGCTGTGGGTGATTGCCAACTGGAACTGTGATGACTTTTTCACCTGTTGCAAAATCGATCACGGTTACTGCATCTGTGGCACTTTCAGAAATGACACAGCGTTTACCATCTGGACTTTGCGTTGCCCAATACGGTTTGCCCGCAGCAATCAGTTTCGCCGCGGTCAAAGTTTTACGATCGACGATGGTGGCATAATCATCCATGGTTCCTGCGACACATAGTTTTTCACCATCTCCACTGATTGAAAGCCCATGATGACGTGAGTCATTTACCCATTTCGTGCGATCAGAGGGAATAGTTGTACTTCCCGGAAGCTGTGCAATGCGCGTGACTTTGTCTTGATTGAGATCATATTCGACCAGACCATTAAAAAATGAGACCTGAGCATAGATTTTGGATTCATCTTTGCTAAATACAATCGGTCGAACTGAGTTAGACAGGTCTTTACGTCCTACGGCATCTAAAGCAGGTCTAAAATCGATTTTTTTGAGGACTTTATAGCTTTGAGCATCTGCGATCGTGATGTAGCGTTTGCCTTTGGTAAAGTCTTGCCAAGATGCATCCATGGCTGTTTCAACATTACCAATGGCTGAATTTAAGATTTTAGTACCGTTGGCAAAATAGATATTTTCATGTGGTTTATCGCCCGTCGCAAAACGTCCTAGTTCTTTGCCCGTGTTGATATCGAGTACTTGTACGACATTCCCTGAAGATGCTGAAACAGCAACTTGTTGCCCATCGGGTGAAACCGCCATATGGTCTGCGCGAAATCCTTCAACGGGTGTGCGCCAATTGATTTTTCCTGTTGCTATGTTAATCGAGACTACATCTGCATAACTTGGGCGTGATGCAACTACCGATTTGCCATCTGGTGTGGAATACATGTCATCGACCAATTGATCATTTCCCTCTCCTGCTGTATTACGAATATAGCTATAGGCAATCAATTTTACTGGGTTAAGGTAAATTTCAGTGAGCCGTTCTTTTTTGTCGGGCACCATATTGATGACACCAACTTTTTGATAGTTTTTTGAAGGATTGATGACTGTAACCGTACCATCCCAGTTATTGCCGACAAAAAAGACTTGCTGGCTATTGGGTGGAACGGGTGCAGTGGTTGTCGCTGCGAAAGTAAGTGGCGACACCGCAACCGTCATACAAAGAAGTGTCCTGATCCAGAGATTCTTTTTCATTTTTATTGTCCATTAATTTGTTTTTATGCATACCTTTTGAGCTACGTCATCAGATAAGTGTCGCTTTTTAAGCGCAAAGAAAGCTTATTCAATATACATGTGTAGATATAGCGTATTTGTTTTAATTCCGATGAGTTGTTGATTAAAACCAAGTCTTCAATCTGCATTCACTTTTTAGGAAGCATAAAAAAAGCACCCGAAGGTGCTTTTTTAGTTCATCAAATTATTAGTAAATAATTTGATTATTGTTGATTAGGTCATCTAGTTCGACTTTGCTCGTTTGATTGAGCAAGATCACGAGATCTTGTGATTCATATTCCGTACCTGATGTGCCATCACGGTCAATTGAAACCACAGCCGATTCACTCACTTCATCATATTCAACCGTTACAAACTCTGCAAGATTTGCTTCAGTTGCATCGTCAGAAAGTAAAGATGAGATGTCGATTTTTTGATTAGACCCCACTTCAAAATTATCAATACTACGCAATGCGTTGCTTTCCGATGTACTATATTCAAGTAGATCAAAAATCAGGTCATCAGATTGCTCTGCAAGGTTGAATACTGATAGTGTTGGTACAGTTATTCCACCATTAACATCGACAGTTTTA
Organism: Acinetobacter sp. YH12064; assembly: GCF_013419735.1. Lineage (NCBI taxonomy): Bacteria > Pseudomonadati > Pseudomonadota > Gammaproteobacteria > Moraxellales > Moraxellaceae > Acinetobacter > Acinetobacter sp. YH12064. The sequence goes on along the minus strand of NZ_VOZP01000006.1, from coordinate 143,981 downwards.
GAAACTCCAGTGTCATGAGCTTCATCATAAGCTGTGACAGTGATTGTATTCGCATCACCAGCCTTAGAATAAAAACCAGCTGAAGATATAATACTATTCCAGTCTTCTATAGATGCAGTCTGACCATTTTTAATCGTAATGGTTAACATTCCATTAGTAGTATCAACATCAAAAATATCACTTAATAAGCCATCTTTTACATATAACTTATCACCTGCAGATGTATTTGCTAATGCTAAAGTCACTTTATTTAAATCATTATCGGCATCTTGTAAATTAAATTCAGAGAATAATGCAGTCGATGAAGCTGCCGATGCAGTCAAACGATCTCCGTCTATATAATTCAGTAACTTAATTGTACCAATGATAAAGTCATCAGCAGCATTACTTGTCGTTGCATCCACTGTAACTTTTAATTCATTTGATGTAGATAATAAAATATCCTTTGGTAAGTTAATTACAAAATTACTCCAGAGCTCAGACATTTTTTCCGGATTTGCACGATAATCAGTTTTAGACAAATCCACAGCATAAGTTAACCATTCATAAGCATCATCACCAGAATAAGTTTGACCATCAATCGTAAATGATGCGCCATTTAACGTGGTTACTTTCGCATAGAAAGAATTCTGAATATTATAGGCTCCTGTCTCCCAATCATATTCAATATGATTTCCATCTACTGCTTCTGGCGTAACAATTTTCAATAAGTCGACTCCTGCAAAACTTATTGTAACAGTAACCCCATTTCCTAAAGATTCTGTCCAACCATTATTCCAAGCCATATCTAGAAGTAATTTACTGTCTTTAGTGACAGCAGAATTAGTAACAGTTTGAGAAATAGTTGATTTACTTAACCCATCCTGATCGATATATGCTCCAGTACCATTAGGTGCATATCCAAGAGTATTAAAGTTCCCAGTCGTCTCCCACTTTCCACCATAAGCACCGGTATTACCTGTAATTAAATCACCATTTTCTGTTAATTCAGTATATGTATTCAAACTAAAATCAAGAGTTGGTAATTTTGATTCAGAGGTTGGCGCACCATCAAGCTTATCTGGACCTTTAACTTCATTGCCATTGCGGTCCGTACTTACAGCTTCACCAACTAATGGTGAACCTTCAACAATCTTGGTATCGGCTGGAAGTTTCGCTTCATAGCTACCATCTGGCTTAACTGTGGTTTTAACTTCTTCTGTCACCACTTCGCCATCTTTGTCTACACCTTGAATGGTGATAACAACTTCTGTACCTGGTGCTACGTCTTCTGTTACACCTTTCAGTGAGCCATCTTTGCCAATCGTTAAGTCAATTGAACCCGGCTCAAGGTCTAAACCTCCACCATTTTCTGGTGTAATCGTCACTTCTGCTACAGGCGGAACCATATTGATGTTTTCGTTGCCTGTACCTGGTAGACCCAGGTTACCCGAAGTGTCTTCATATGAACCTTCTGGTACATTAACCATAACTTTGCCTTCAACGTCCTTTGGCACTTTACCCGTTACCGTGATTGAACCGTCTGGTTGAGTCTCAGGTGTACCAAACTCAACCACGATGTCTTTGCCATTTGGATCTTTAACCGAATTTGGTCAGGCGTAATTGTGTATGGATCGGTGTCATCAGGGTAAGTCTGTACGATGTCACCATTCGGTGTCACAGTCACTTCAACTTGTGGACGCTCAGTTGTCGCATGTTCAACTTTTCCTGGCGTAAATAAATATGCAAAACCAGATAATTTATTGTTTCAAAACAATATGATTGATGCATATAAAATACATGTTCAACGTGATGAAAAATTATGCGCAGATGATTAAGCTAAGAACCAAAAATGTGCAACTAAGCTCTATATAGAAGACTTTAAAGCCGGTGATTTTTATATTAATAATTCTGCTGATTTTTATTTAAAAGAAGGTGAATACCAATTTAAGGTGAAAAATTGTACAAATCATTGTGAAAATTATTCAGTTAGCTATTATGTAAACGAAAAGTCACTTTTGAATAACTTATTTCTTACAGTTGATAATAACGGAAAAACCATTATATTAAATAATGATGGCACTACGATTAATAATTGCTCGATTAGAGAAAATGCTCTAAAAAATGTGATAAAACCAATTGAACCGATTTTAGATAATATAAACTTAGCTGCCGATTCTTTATTTAAATTTAATGGTGGCAAATTAACCGATTTACTTCCTGCAGGTAAATCAAGTTTGAATGAACTAGCAACTAAACTTAATAACCAATATGCACGTATTGATATGATTAAGCTTACCGGACATACCGACCGTTTAGGCAGTGAAAAATATAATCAGCAACTTGCATTGCAACGTGCACTAACTGTCAAAAATTACTTAATGAACCAAGGGATTGCTGCTGACAAATTAAGTTTCGCTTCAGCAGGTGAAACTCAGCCTGTAACCAATAGTTGTTTTGATGTTCAAGATCGAAATACCTTAAAAGCTTGCTTACAAGCAGATCGTCGTGTTGACGTCCAAATTCTTGGTATTAAAAAGCCTTAAATAAGTCCGCGTTCCTTAAGCCGACTAGTGTTTTAAGGAACGCTTTATATAAAAAAGATAAAATCTATTTCTTCGGACTTTTAAGCTTGAACGCGTTAAAATGCCTTTGAGAATTTTGTGCTACTTTGAAATGAATCATGACTTTGAGCACCACCAGCCTTCGTAAACAACTCCGTAAGCAGCGTCGTAGCCTAAACCTATGGGAGCAACGACAAGCTGAACAACAAGTCCTACAGCGCTTAATCAGACACAGTTATTTTAAGCGCAGTCAGCATATAGGCGTTTATTTACATGCATTTGGTGAAATTCACACTCAAAAGATCATCCACTACTGTTTTGCGCATCAAAAACACGTGTATTTACCCATGATTTGCAACATGAATCAGCAACTGGTTTGGGTTGAAATCTCACGCCATCAATACATTAATAAACGTTTTTCTCATCACCCGCTCGGTATGAAAGAACCGATGGCAAGCCGCGGGAAGCATGTTTCTCACCTTGACCTTTTAATCATGCCCTTACTCGCTTGCGACAAGTACGGCACACGTATTGGTATGGGGGGTGGCTTCTACGATAAAACATTAGCGACTGCCCACTCTACCCCATACCGTTTAGGACTTGGCCATGATTTTCAACTCATTCAAGACTCTTTGGTTCGAGAAGCATGGGATCAACCGCTAGATGGATTTATTAGCCCATCTCAAACTTTAAGTTTCAAACGTTAATTTGATATTTTTGACACTGAGTTACACTTAAAAATCACATATTTAGTCATTTTTTACACATTTTAATTGGCATGACCCTTGTAATTTAAAAAATACACATCACTATAAAAAACATGGCAACACCGTTGTCACTCATTAGGAGTGCCCATGTCTGAGATTATTATGAATGAAGAAAGCTTGGAAACTACAATTCCGAGCGTATTACCGCTCTTAGCGCTACGAGATGTGGTTGTATATCCTCACATGCAAATTGCACTGTTTGTGGGTCGTGAAAAGTCGATCAATGCAGTCAATGTCGCACGTGACAGTGACAATCTTGTATTCGTAGTTGCACAAAAAGATTCGCTAACAGAAGAAATTGATCACGACAATTTATATCAATACGGTACTGTCGCGAAGATTGTGCAAGTTGTGAATCATGAGAATGATGAAAACTGTATAAAAGTACTGATTGAAGGCTTATATCGTGCCAAGTTAGAAAAAATTATCGATGCCGATAATTACCTGACTGCCGAGCATTCATTAAGCCCAATGACGGTTTCTGTAGACTCAGAAACTCAGAATAACCGTGTGGAAGAATTACGCACCTTATTTGCTCAATATGCAGAAGCAAAATTGCGTAACGCACGTGAATTGATTGCAGCAGCCAATAAAATTGATGATTTGCTACAATTATTATTCTTCGTAGCAACACGCGTGCCTTTGAATATTGATGTAAAGCAAAAATTCTTAGAGCATGATGAATTTGAAGCGCATTTAGCTGAGCTCATGACGTATTTATTACAACAGTCAGAAGAGCAGCAAATTGAGCAAACCTTACATGATTCTGTGAAACGCCAAATGGAAAAGAATCAGCGTGAATACTTCTTAAATGAAAAAATGAAGGTCATTCAACGCGAACTTTCTGACATGAATGGCGGTGGTGAGGATGACGTTGCAGAAATTGAAAAACGTCTAGCTGAAGCCGATTTACCTGAACATGTACGCAAGAAAGCTGAAAATGAGTTCCGTAAGCTAAAAGCAATGCAACCTGCTTCGAGCGAAGCTGCTGTCGTGCGTAACTATCTAGAAGTTATTTTAGATACGCCTTGGAACAAAGCCAGCAAAGTCAGCATTAACCTTGCGAAAGCTCAAGATATTCTTGATGCCGATCACTATGGTTTAGACGACGTGAAAGACCGCATTGTGGAATACCTTGCTGTTCAATCACGTGTAAAAAAACTTCGTGGCCCAATCCTGTGCTTAGTTGGTCCTCCAGGTGTAGGTAAAACTTCACTCGGTGAATCTGTTGCCAAAGCAACTGGCCGTGAATTTGTCCGTATGGCGCTTGGCGGCGTGCGTGATGAAGCTGAAATCCGTGGTCACCGTCGTACTTATATTGGTGCGATGCCAGGTAAAATTGTGCAGTCTTTGACAAAAGTTGGCGTAAAGAACCCACTGTTCTTACTCGATGAAATTGACAAAATGGCGCAAGACTACCGTGGCGACCCTGCTTCAGCATTGCTTGAAGTCTTAGATCCATCACAAAACAGCAAGTTCAATGATCACTACTTAGATCTTGATCTAGACCTTTCTGAAGTGATGTTCATCTGTACTGCAAACAGCATGAATATTCCAGAAGCTTTGCTTGACCGTATGGAAGTGATTCGTCTACCGGGTTACACCGAAGATGAAAAAGTGAATATTGCTGAACGTTACCTTGTTCCAAAAGCCATCAAGAATAATGGTCTACGCGCAAAAGAATTAACCGTTCACGAAGAAGCCATTCGCGATATCGTACAACGTTATACACGTGAAGCCGGTGTGCGTAGCTTAGAGCGTGAAGTGTCGAAAATTGCGCGTAAAGTCGTGAAAGAAGCGGTGAGCAAGAAAGCGAAAAATCTTCAAATTGAAGTGAATTCGAAAAATCTTCCTGACTACTTAGGTCCACACAAATTCGACTTCGGTATGGCCGAAGAAGAAGCTGAAGTGGGTCGTGTAAATGGCTTGGCATGGACATCTGTTGGTGGTGAACTACTGACGATTGAAGTTGCAGCAGTTAAAGGTAAAGGCAAGTTCATTACCACCGGTTCTCTTGGCGATGTCATGAAAGAATCGATCACAGCAGCGATGACCGTTGTACGTACCCGTGCAGATGAACTGGGTATTGAAGCGATTCGCTTTGAAGAAACAGATGTGCATGTGCATTTACCAGAAGGCGCAACACCGAAAGATGGTCCATCTGCTGGTTTGGCCCTGACCACTGCTCTGGTTTCAGCGTTTACAGGCATTGCGATTCGTCCAGATATTGCGATGACAGGTGAAACCAGTCTTGGTGGACGTGCAATGCGCATTGGTGGTTTAAAAGAAAAACTTCTCGCTGCTCACCGTGGTGGCATCAAGCTTGTCTTTATCCCACAAGACAATGTTCGTGACTTGGCTGAGATTCCAGACAATGTCAAAGAAGGTCTAGAAATTAAACCAGTAAAATCAATTGATGAGATTTTACCTCTAGCCTTGGTTGATATGCCGAAACCTCTTGCAAAGACACCGATTGTCAAAGCAACTGAAGGTGGCAAAGCTGCTCGTCACTAAGCGCTAGCAACTCGCAATAAATGAAAAAAAGCCCTGTTTCAACAGGGCTTTTTTTATTCATGCTTTCAACTAAATATTCGAAAAATTTCATTCAAATCCTTCGCTATGATAAGACTCAAGAAAACAGCTACAACTTTTGATTGGATTACTATTTCAAATTCGACATCAAGATCAATAATAGCCAATAAGAAAGTCTTACAAAATTTGAATGCTATTACTTGAAATATCGCCCTCTATCCCACATATATAGTAGAGAGATATACGCGCTGTATGTTTCTTTATTGGTTCCAATCACGTCTAAAAGCGTGATGATCATTGGAACAAGATGGTCATCTACATCTCCAGGTAGATGACCTTTTATCGCAGTCCACAGGCTTTCGGGGCTGCGTTTTTTATGTCATGTTTTTAAAGACACTCATTTCAAATTTAAGATGGTTTTTACTAAACCATCGATCACTTGAGCCATTTTGTCTAAGTTTAATTTATCCAGGGTATCTTGCTCAGTGTGATAGTGCTTATTACGATAAAATGCCGTATCAGTGATCATCATCGCCGGCATATCAAATTGCCAATAATTCATATGGTCTGAAAAATCCACACCCTGAATAAATGAAGGTGAAATCAAGCGTTCACATTGCAACTGCTTCAATGACTCCATCGCAGCACAATACGATGAGGTTAAGTCACGAGACTGAATATTCCCCACCGATGCAATAAAATTCGTATGTGATGGATAAATCCATTTCAGCCCAACAGGATATTCTTGGGTGACTTTGGGATCAAAATAACCAATCATTTCCAGAATATACACACCTGAAATTTTATCCTTTTCCTTTGCTACCGATTTTGCATGGATAAAACTGCCCATCGACTCTGTTCTAAAATATGGCGGTTCTTCGAGGGTATAAAATACAAATTCAATATTTTGTTTTAAACGCGCTTTTTCAGCCGAAAGAATCCTAGCAGCTTCGAGTACACCTGCAACGCCAGAAGCATTATCATCAGCGCCATGCTGCTCCTCAAATACATCATAGTGCGCGCCAATGATCACTCGGTTGCTATGCCCTGCATTTAAGGGACAAACCACATTACGGTATGGTTGGCTATTTACGGTATAGGTTTGAAAACGACAATTCACACCAAATAAACGCATCTGCTCACGAATCCAAGCAGACACCCGGTTTAACTCTTGAATATTCTTATAGTTACGATATTCAGCTTCATTACCAATAATTTGCTCTAAATAGACTTTTAAATTATCCGGTTCAGCCGTTCTAATATTGTTGGCATACGCCGCAAATGAACACAATGCAAAAATTGAAAGCATTGCTGCTTGCTTGAGCAAAAATAATTTACCGTCCTGCCATGTTTTTTTCATTGTTATTATTCCAATTTTCATCTTTGATCTAATCTGTTTATGCTGCGTATTTAAACAGCAAGCAGAACACGATTTCAATTGCAAATTGTGTCTTAACATACAAAGCGCAAGCGAACCGTTATAATGCTCTTTTGTATACTTTCAGGCGCTGTATGAAAATTCGTATTCTGACAATCGGTCAAAAAATGCCAGCATGGGTTCTGACGGGTTTTGAAGATTATTTCAAACGTATTCAGCCATTTGTTCAAACGCAAATCATTGAATTACCTATGGCTAAACGTGGCAAGAACGACTCAGAAGCCGACATTTTAAAATACCGTCAAATTGAAGGTGACAGCATTTTAAATGCCATGAAATCGAATGAAGTGCTGATCGCCTTAGAAGTCGGTGGTCGAGAGTTCAGTACCGAAAAACTAGCTGAAACCATGAAAGGTTGGATGCTTGAAGGCAATGATGTGGTTCTAGCTATTGGTGGGCCAGATGGACATTCTGAAGCAGTACGTAAAGCAGCAGCATGGCATTGGTCTTTGTCTAAACTGACTTTGCCGCATCCTATGGTTCGTGTCATGCTCATCGAACAGCTATACCGTGCAATGAGTATTAACCATAATCACCCTTACCATCGTGCGGGTTAATCCGAACTAACATCCAGCATATATAGCAGTTACAGCGTTGCAACAATGAAACAAACCGTTGAAATTATCCGAATTGTTACGCTGAATAATTTAGTGCATGATCATCATATTCCTTTAAACAACCAACGGCGACCGCGATGAATTTACAAACACTTCCAGGTTTATTTATTTCCCATGGCTCACCTATGCTTGCCATCAATCCTGAACAAGTCGGTCCTGCGTTGGAACGTTTAAGCCTGAATCTTCCCAAACCTAAAGCTATTATTATCATGTCCGCGCATTGGGAAAGTAACGCACTAGAAGTAAGTACCAGTGCCCGTCCTGAAACTTGGCATGACTTCCGTGGTTTCCCTGCGGAACTTTATGATATTCGTTATCCAGCACCGGGTAACCCAGAGCTTGCAGAAGAAATCCTTCATTTGCTTGCCAATGCAGGATTATCGGCACATGCCAACAGCACTCGTCCACGCGATCATGGCGTTTGGATGCCGTTATTGCATATGTATCCTGATGCCGACATTCCTGTAATTGAAATATCACTGCCGATGACCATGTCTGCGCAAGAGATCTATAAAATTGGACAAACGCTTGCACCTTTACGTGACAAGCAAATCCTGTTGATTGGATCGGGCAGTATTACTCATAACTTACGTGAATTGGCTTGGGATGGACGTGCAGCAGCCGTGCCTGAATGGGCGTCTACATTCCGTAATTTTGTGGTCAATAAGCTCACTCATCAAGATTTTGATGCAGTTCTCGATTGGCAAAATATCCCGTTTGTACAACGTAACCATCCGACCATTGAACATTTTGCACCCATCTTCTTTGCGATGGGTGCAGGCCCTCGCTTCTCTATTGTTCACAGTAGCTTTAGTATGGGTTCACTGGGTATGGATATTTATCGTTTTGATTAAACGTGAATAAAACGAAATAGTTTGACTTATTCATAATTTATATTAATAAGTTAACAAATTATTATTTATGGATACATTTTGCTACTTATTTGAGCTGAATGTATTCATATTTTTTTAAAATGAATGGGTTATGCTACAGGCTGAAATTCACTTAGAACAGTTAGCGTAATGAAATTAAAATATTTAGCGATCGCCCTCTTCCCTTTAGCCCTTGCAGCATGTCAATCAAGCGATATCCAAAAAGCTGGAGATTTAGCCGTGAGCGTATTACAACAACAAAATGCTGATAAAACTTTAGCTTCATATCAATGGAGCACCACCACTGAAAATGCACCAAAACCTTTAGTTTTAAATTTTATAGAAAATGGCACTTTGGGTATTTCAACCAGCTGTAACAGCATGTCAACCCAATGGAAAGTGGAACACAATACACTTGTAACAGGCAACATTGCATCTACCATGATGGCGTGTCCTGATAATGCGATGAAACAAGAAGGACTTGCATCTTCACTCTTTATTGACCGTAAAGCACCTTTTGTTTTAAATACTACAGATCCACAAAATCCAACGTTAACCATTATCTCTGCAACAGGTGAGAAACTGGTGTTCACTGGAAAATTAACACCTGAAACCCAATATAACTCACAAGGCGAAACGATTTTCCTTGAAGTCAGCCCTGAAACGAAACAATGTACAGGCGTTGCTCCACAAACTTGTTTGCAAGTACGTGAAGTGAAGTACGATGAAAAAGGCCTAAAAACACAAGTTGATAAAGACTGGACCTTATTTTACGATCAAATTGAAGGCTTTAAGCACACTCCTGCAGAACGCCAAATTATTCGCGTAAAACGTTTTGAACGTAAAAACCCTGCTGCTGACCAATCAAAATATGCCTATATTTTTGATATGTCAGTCGAACGTGAAGCCGTAAAAGGTACGTTGTAAGTTACAGCCGATAAAAAACCGAGGTCATCGCCTCGGTTTTTTTATATCTACACAACCGCAAACGCTGATTGGATATGCATAGTATTGAAATCACGATGTACTGTTCAGCCAACGCTTTAGCGATGTTAATCTAAAGCTCCTTCTTGCAAATTACTGAATTCATCCTGACGAATCGCAATCAACAGACAGATATTTTTAAGCATACAGCGAATTACCCATTGACGCGATTTTGAAGCAAAACAATTAACTCAAAAGACGTGGGTTCTCGTAGAAAATAAGGCTTTACCCGCCCAAATAACTCTCAAATTAACGATGGCAGTATGACATTCTTAGTGGCTGTAATTACATTGGCCACAATTATGATGTAGAAAAGCATACTTTGCGTTTTATAGGAGATGTAGGGAGTACTCTGAAGTTCTGCACACAGTTACATCAGCTAGGGCTTCATATTAAACGTTTGCTCGACCAACCCTTAAATTTTCACTTCAGTGTTATGGATAGCGAAATCCAACTTACCCTGATGAGCACTAATTAACAATCCAATATATTCCACACCATTAAGCCATAAAAAAACCGAGGCTTGAGCCTCGGTTTTCAGTTCAACTTACGGAGAACTTAGTAAACGCCTTGAGCAAGCATTGCGTCAGCAACTTTTACGAAGCCTGCAATGTTCGCACCGTTTACATAGTTCACAGTACCATCTTCTTCAGTACCGTATTTCACGCAGTTGCGGTGAATTTCTTTCATGATCGCGTGTAGACGCTCGTCAACTTCTTCGAAAGTCCAACCCAAACGAATTGCGTTTTGAGACATTTCAAGACCAGAAGTTGCAACACCACCTGCATTTGAAGCTTTACCTGGTGCATAAAGAATTTTCGCTTCAACGAATTTCTCAACTGCAGCCAAAGTAGATGGCATGTTTGCGCCTTCAGCAACACAGATTACGCCATTAGCAAGAAGAGCTTCAGCATCAGCTTCATCTAATTCATTTTGAGTTGCACATGGCAGTGCGATATCACATTTGATTGACCAAGGGCGTTGACCTTCTAAATATTCAAAACCGTGCTTAGATGCAAATTCAGAAATACGGCCACGCTTAACGTTTTTCAATTCCATTACTTCAGCAAGAAGTTCAGTTGTGAAACCGTCTTTCACGTATACAGTACCAGCTGAGTCAGAAAGTGAAACCACTTTCGCACCTAAGTACATTGCTTTTTCAGCAGCGTATTGTGCAACGTTACCAGAACCCGAAATCGTTACAACTTTATCTTTAAAGCTATCGCCACGAGTTTTTAGCATTTCCTCAGCGAAATACACAGTACCGTAACCAGTTGCTTCAGGACGCGCAAGTGAACCACCGAAAGTTAAACCTTTACCAGTGAACACACATGCTGTGTCATTGCTTAATTTTTTCATCATACCAGCCATGTAGCCAACTTCACGGCCACCTACACCGATGTCACCCGCAGGGATGTCAGTGTTAGAACCAAGATGACGGTATAATTCGATCATTAATGCTTGGCAGAAACGCATGATTTCGCCTTCAGATTTACCTTTAGGGTCAAAATCTGAACCACCTTTACCACCACCCATAGGAAGTGTAGTTAAAGCATTTTTGAAAGTTTGTTCAAAACCTAAGAATTTAAGAATTGAAAGGTTCACTGATGGGTGGAAACGCATACCACCTTTGAATGGACCAATTGCTGAGTTGTATTGAACACGGAAAGCACGGTTAACTTGAGTTTGACCTTTGTCATCTACCCATGAAACACGGAACTGAATTGCACGCTCAGGCTCAACAAGACGTTCTAGCAAACCGTAGTCAGCATATTGTGGGTTCTTTTCGATGAATGGCCAAAGGCTCGTCATCACTTCTTCAACAGCTTGAAGAAATTCAGGTTGATGTTCATCACGTGTTTTAACGTAGTCTAGGAAGTCGTTAAGGCTGTTATATTTCAACACTTAATCCTCAGCAGATGTATGGATCAAAATTGATCACAATTTTGATCAAAGATATATTTTGGCGCAAAATATTAAATATCTTTTGTAACTAATCAGCAATAGTTTTTTTAAAAAATCTTTAAATTCTTTAAAGAACAGCGATTTAAATTGATTACTCAGATATTTTAGTTATAAATATTATTACTTTTAGGAATATTTTAATGAATTATTTTGCTCGTTTATGATGCATCTATAGACCCATTTTTGCGCACAGCAATTCATACTGAAACATGCTAGAATTCAACGTCCTCTTTGGTTTTTCTCTGCCTTCATTTGTACTCGCGACTACCCATGACTTCTGAAATTTCCCTCATCCAACAAATTGATGCCCTATTGCCACAAACTCAATGTGGACTTTGTGGACACCGAGACGGCTGCTTACCCTATGCCAAAGCCATCAGTGAAGGAGAAGAAGCCAATAAATGTATACCCGGTGGTCAACCTGTGGCAGATTCACTAGCAGCGTTATTAAATCGTCCACACTTAACAGCAGAAGCCAGCGTTTGGCCAATCCAAAGTGATGGACGCCCGCAACGGGTTAAAGCTGTGATTCGTGAAGATGAATGTATTGGTTGTACCAAATGTATTAGTGCCTGCCCTGTTGATGCCATTATTGGCTCAGGCAAATTGATGCATACCGTCTTGACGGATTTATGTACGGGCTGCGAACTCTGCATTCCACCTTGTCCAGTGGATTGTATCGACCTTGTCGAAGAGCTTGATCAAGTGCCATCTGAAGCCGTTCGAATCGCAGAACAGAATGATTTACGTCGCCGCTACTATGCACATATTCAGCGTGAGGAAAAGCGCCGAATTCATCGTAAAGGCCCTATTGTACGCGCAGAAATTGATACGGAACTTTTTGCCCAATTTTCGACCCAGACAGACTCGGTACCGGTCATTGAAGTCGTGGAAAAACCTGCTACGCCAGTCGTTCAACTCGATGCAAAAACTACGATTGAACTTGCCAAAATTCGTACACAAATTAAGAAATTAGAAAAACAACTGAGTGTTCGAGACGATGCAAAAAAACGTGAATTACTCCATACGCTCACGCTACAACTAACACAACTGCAAGGGGGTTAATTATGGCGGTTAAAAATATGACTAAGAAGCAAATTCAAACTTTTTTTGAACGCTTACGTGAGCAACGCCCCAACCCGAAAACTGAACTCAATTATAGTAGTCCATTTGAACTTTTAGTGGCTGTTACCCTATCTGCTCAGGCCACAGATGTCAGTGTCAACAAAGCCACAGACAAGCTTTTTCCAGTAGCAAATACTCCTGAAGCTATTTATGCGTTAGGTGTTGACGGACTGAAGGAATATATCAAGACCATTGGCCTGTATAACTCAAAAGCGGAAAATGTCATTAAAGCCTGCAAGATGCTCATTGAGAAGCATAACAGTATCGTTCCGAATAATCGTGCAGATTTGGAAGCCTTACCCGGTGTCGGTCGTAAAACTGCAAATGTGGTGCTGAATACTGCTTTTGGTCAACCAACCATGGCCGTTGATACGCATATTTTTCGTTTAGGTAATCGTACAGGATTGGCTGTCGGCAAAAATGTTTTGGAAGTCGAACACCGACTCGTCAAAGTCATCCCCAAAGAGTTTATTGTTGATTCACATCATTGGTTGATTCTGCATGGGCGTTATACCTGTATTGCCCGCAAACCCAAATGCAATGAATGTATCGTGTCTGATGTATGTAATTGGCCTGACCGTTTTGACTTTGGCGCATTAAGACCGATTAAAACCACCCAAATTGAAGATTAATCTCTTCAATTTCGGGGTAGATGGAATTTGTATAAATCAATTGATCGAGTTGATGCTTAATTTTTATCTTGTTCTTTGTTTTTTTTATCAAACTCTTGCTGCAGCTTTGGATGTAAGCGATATTGCTTCGGGTTCAATTTAGCTTGCTCTGCTTCTTCCACTTGCACCTTACGCAACATTTTAAAGCTGACAAATAATAAGCCCAATAACACCGCCACAGCGATGATGACCATTATAACCAAAGCAAATTTCATAACAGATTCGCCCTAAAAGCCACATAAAAAAAGAGCCCCACTATGCAGTAGGACTCTTTGATTGTCAAAAATTCAAAAAAGTTGAATTATTTAGACTGATCTAAAATCGCGAACAAATCAGTTTGAACTTGATCGATTGGACGAAGACCATTTAATTTGTCATAAGTCGGTGCGTTTTCGCCAGAAGCTGCACGACCTTGGTAGAAACCAACCAATTGCTCAGTTTCAGCGTGGTAAGAACCTAAACGCTTACGAATTGTTGCTTCTTGGTCATCCGGACGTTGAACAAGGTCTTCACCAGTTTCGTCATCTTTACCTTCCACTTTTGGTGGGTTGTAAACGGTGTGATATACACGACCAGATGCAGGGTGTTGACGACGACCAGATAAACGTTGAACGATTTCTTCGTCAGGTACATCGATTTCAATCACGTGATCGATGCTGATCCCTTCGTTTTCAAGCGCTTCAGCTTGTGGAATCGTACGCGGGAAACCGTCAAAAATACAGCCGTTGACACAGTCAGGTTGAGCAATGCGTTCTTTTACAAGACCAATAATAAGCTCATCAGATACAAGGCCGCCATTATCCATGACGCTTTTAGCTTGTAGACCTAATTCAGTACCTTCACGAATCGCAGCACGGAGCATATCACCGGTTGAAATTTGTGGGATATCGTAGCGCTTACAGATCAACTGAGCTTGTGTCCCTTTACCTGCTCCAGGTGGTCCGAGTAATATAATGCGCATAAAAAAACATCCTCATTTTAAACATTGTATATGACGCTATGTAGTGATCTAAACCCAAGATTCAGATCATCTTCCAGCATCTAATTATAAGAAAGCCACAAACAAATGTATTGTACCCGCGATAAAACCGGTTACACCACCCAAGACAATTAAAATCCATTCGTCTTCCTGAAATGCAGGACGTAATAGATTTTGAAATTCTTTCGGTGTTAGCTCACGAATACGGTCTCTAAACATTTGAAAGATTTTCTGTGCACGGCTCGCATTAAACGCAGGGTCGCATACAGGCACCATCGTAATTTCAATTGAGCGATCGATCAAGTCTGTCTTGAGTTTTGCGTACTCTTTTGGACCTAAAGACAACTGTAATGAGGTACGAACCAGTGGAGATTCCATAATTTCATTAATATGACGTTTCACAATGCGACGGGTCTTATCTTTCTTCCCGCCATACATCATTTCGGTCATGATGGATTTTAACGTAATTAGGTCTTCTGTGACTACACTTGCGAATACATCCGAAACTTCTTCTTGGCGTTTCATAAACGCCCCTTGAACATTGTACGTTCCAATACGTGGAATCACAGGTTTAATCCAAGGGAATTTACGATCTTTAGTTAATTCAAATAATTGCAAATACTTAACAGGGTGCGGCTCAATGGGATTAAATACCATCCAGATGGCAATCCAGTTGGTCAAAAAGCCCCAGATTGCTGCCCAAAATGGAACCGTCCAATGCCAAGGCACCACAAACCAAACGATCATCTGGAAGATACCAAAGAACATCCCAATCAAGGCACTGATATGCCAAATAAAGTTGATTTCTTTTTGGCCAACTTTAAGGAACATCCGCACCATCAAGAGACGATCTGCTTCCATTTGACTCACCACCATTTCACGCATATCAACAAGTGACTCTACGTTCATGGTCAGTTCGGTCACGAGTTCTTTTAAGGTATTTGGTAGCTGTTTGTGTGCTTGGGCATAAATACGACGTTTAATCGAATACGGTAGGTTTTCCCAAAGCACCGCATTTCGGTCTAGCATGACTTCATCAATCAAATGTTCAAGCTCAAAGCCAACTTGTTCACCAATGATGCGCGCCATGTCCTCAGGATCCATTGCATCCAAAAACTCACGCAAGGAACCCAATTTAGACAATGTATTATCCGTAATAATGCCAGAAATACGTCCAGCTTTTCTTGGCACAATCCCCTGCCATCCCACGGGTAATGGACCTAAATGGAATCCCCAGAAAGTAATAGGGTAAAACACCATTTTCAGTGCCATCCAAACGTGTGCCCAGGTAACGAATGCGGTAACGGGGATAATACTCAGCACAGCCCAAAAATCGGGACGTTGCAAAAAGGTTTGCCACAATTCGTTAACGTACTCAAGCATGCATAACTTCCATATTTAATTTTATTCAGTGAGTGCGGTTATAAAATAAAGTTGATTATTTTCACTACAAACCAAAACTTAAAGTATATGAGATTTGTAGTCTCGGTTCGGTTTCCACAATCACATTACCTGATTTGTCTTCTAATTTTTCACCCGCACCCAAGCCTACACTAAACGTACTAATACGCTCGGCACTCAACATCACATAAGCAAGATCGATACCACCACCTAAACGCGCTTCATCTTCACCATCTACTTTCTTGGAGTCGATGTGGCCCGCATAAGCTCCGATATAATAACCATTTTTATCTTTGCCAGTGAAATGAACTGGGTAACGAAAGCCGACTTGCCCACCAGGTGTTTTATCATCGTTCAAGAAAACACCAGCTTTTGCATAGGCAATGCCATATGGGTTTACCCACTCACCATTCACGTGAATAATTTTTTGAGTAAAACCTGCTCCAACATTCCATGGTTGATAACCCTTACCTGTTAACTTTGCCTCAGGTAAAAATGAATTGTCATTGGCATGTGCGATGCTTCCGAGCATCATAAATGCAAGCAATGGATATAATTTATTCATTGTTTTCACAAACTTCCTTAGTATTATTTTTTGGAATATTCCTTTTTTATACGTTTCGACTTTAGCAGAATAATATGAACTGTTATACACAAAGCCCCATATTTTTCATGTCTGCAAAGTCAAAATATAGACTGCAATCACAGCAGAGTCGTTTTTATTTATCAAAAAAATGTCAGTTGCGCTAGAATATGCCTCTTCCGTTATTTTAGCTCTCAGTCTTTAAGTCGATCGCGTATGAAGCAGCATTATCCTTTAAAAAATGTCCAGCAAGAAAAGCGGATTTATCGTAATCGCGTAGTGATTTCGATAGGGATTGTCTCCTTCTTTATGCTGTTGCTTGTGGCACGTTATGCATATTTGCAAATCAAGAGTTATGAGACCTTTTCGACTGCTGCAGATCAAAACCGAATTCGACTGCAACCGCTTGCACCCTCACGTGGTTATATCTATGACCGTAATGGCGTGTTATTAGCCGATAATTATCCGGTTTTCTCAGCAACCATGAGTCGTGCGGATGTTGAAGACATTGATGATACGGTAGAGCGCCTAACGCCTCTGTTAGAACTGACTGATGAAGACATCGAACGTTTCAAAAGTCGGATTAAAACCTCTAAAAAGACTGAACGCGTTTCGATTAAACTGAATTTAAATGAAAATGATATCGCCCGTTTTAGTGAGGTGAAATATCAATTCCCGGGTGTCAATATAGAGACCCAAATGACTCGCTACTATCCACATGGCGAACTGTTTGCCCATGTGATTGGCTACGTAGGTCGTATTAATGACAAAGAACTAAAAACGATTGATAAAGATTTATACGCTGGCTCAAACCTGATCGGTAAAATTGGCGTTGAAAAATCATACGAACAACTTTTACATGGTATGCCGGGAAATGAGTCGGTTGAAGCCGATGCCTTTGGTAATGTGTTACGACATCTAGGTCGTAAAGATCCGATTCGTGGTAATGACTTATATTTATCCCTAGATTATGGACTGCAAATGGTCGCGTCAGAGCAGCTTGCAGGTCGACGTGGTGCAATTGTTGCGATTGACCCACGTACTGGAGAAATTCTTGCTCTCGTTTCTAGTCCAAGTTTTAATCCTAACTTATTTGTTACCGGGATTAGCAGCAAAGATTATTCTGAACTGCGTGATAGCCTCGATCAGCCATTATATAACCGTGCCGTGCAAGGGGCTTATCCACCGGGTTCAACGATTAAGCCAATGTTTGGTCTAGGTGGTATTCATTATGGTCTAGTGGATTGGAGTACTGCCATTTCAGATCCGGGCTATTTCACGCTTCCGGGTGACAGCCATCGTTTCCGTGACCACAAAAAAACTGGTCATGGCTCAGTTAATTTACACAAAGCTCAAGTCATTTCCTGCGATACCTACTTCTATGTCTTGTCCTATCGCATGGGCATTGAAAAAATGAATACTTGGATGCGTCAGTTTGGTTTCGGTGAAAAAACCGGTGTAGATTTACCAAGTGAAAGTACGGGGCTATATCCAAATCCTGAATGGAAGCTCCGCACACGGAAGTCCAACTGGCTTAAAGGTGAAACCATTTCTGTCAGTATTGGTCAAGGTGCATTTACAGCAACACCATTACAACTGGCGATGGCGACTGCTATTACCGCCAATCAAGGCTCTCATGTTACACCTCACGTTTTGCGTGAAAGTAAAGGCGCTAAAGTCCACAAAGTACATAACGCCCCGAATGGTCGCATTCAATTTAATGGTAAGCCAGATGATTGGATCAAAATGCGTGATGCCATGATTGATGTGGTTCAAACAGGGACCGGTCGTGGTATTCGTACCCCAATGTATCAAATCGCAGGTAAAACAGGCACCGCACAGGTTAAAAGTATTGCCCAAGGTAAACGCTATAACGAGTCCTTATTGACAGAGCGTCAGCTTGACCATGGTTTATTTGTTGGTTTTGCCCCTGCGGAAAAACCTGAAATTGCGATTGCCGTCGTTTGGGAAAATGGTCGTCACGGTGGTTCTGCTGCTCAAATTGCTAAACCAATGTTTGACTACTGGTTATTAACACGTAAAAAGAATCCAATTCGTCCTGCAGGCCATCAAATTAGCGGTGGTCTCATGACTGCGGGTCTAAAACCGAGTGAATTACCAAGCGGCTCGAATATTTTATCTGCCGATCCAAATGCAACCCCAACAGCTCAGCAGAACAACAGTGCAACTCAACAATCGAATACTGCAAATACCCCACCTCGTGCTGCCAGTGCAGCACATGCAACCGATGAGGAATAATTCATGAAAAATCAATTAAGAATCATTGGGGGTGAATGGAAACGCCGTCAACTGCCTTTTGCCAGTATTGATGGTTTACGCCCTACACCTGACCGTGTGCGCGAGACATTATTTAACTGGCTCATGTGGGATGTTCAAAATGCCAAAGTTCTCGACCTTTGTACAGGTTCAGGTGCTTTGTCATTTGAAGCACTCTCACGTGGTGCAGCAGAAGCTGTTTTAATTGAACCTGATCGCACCCAAGCGAAGTTTCTCATGGACAATTTAGAACTTTTAAGAGTTAGCAAACAACGTGTGCAACTCAAAAACATGACGGCACAACAAGCCATTCCTAACTTGAAAGACCAATTTGATCTGATTTTCTTAGATCCCCCTTATAGTCTTGATTTATGGCAGGAACTTGCTGAATTGGTCGATCCGTGCATTGCAGACAATGGTTTAATTTATATCGAAGCTGATCGTGATCTTGCTCAGTTAAAACTCCCGAGCAGTTGGCAGCAAATTAAACAAACCAAAGCTGGAACGGTGCGTGCAGGCTTATATAAAAAGGCTTAATGTAGATGCACATAAAAAAGGACGCCAATGCGTCCTTTTTTATTACTTGAAAATCATTAAACCTGTGGTCGAAGTGGACGCTGGCTGTTAAATCCACCTGTGGTTTTAACTTTATCCACGTGCGTCACTTTTGGACGTTGTTGCTGTGGTTTTTGCTGCTGGGGCTTGCTTGTATTGGGTTTAGCCGAAGTCTGAGGCTTTGAGCTTGGACGATGCACATTTGACGGATGCTGAGATGAAGGATTCTGTACATTCGGGTTATGCGCATTTGGTTTATATATATTGTCTGGACGGTTATTCGAATTCGGTCGGGGTGAGTTTGGTCGATGTTGCGGGCTATTCACTCGACCATATGAGCGGTCATAACGCTGACTTGAGTCATAGCGCTGACCGTATGAACCACCATATTGACCTGAATAACCATATTGATTTGCATAACCATATTGATTCGATTGGTATCGGCCATCATCAAATGGCGCTACGACACACCCTGTAAATGTAATTGCAACCACAGATAGCAAAGCAACTTGTTTAAGCATGTGTAGCACTCCTCTTTGATGAAGAGCATTTTCACTTATCGAAATAAATTTAATTGGAAGTCTGTGTACATCTGCTGTATTTAAATATTCATGTTCTATTCATGATTTGATGTCCAATTTTGCTACATTTACTCAGTCAGCCACATTTATATAGAAAAATTCACTACAATAGCGCCACGTATTTCAAAGCTGTAATTTAATGACTTGGCTGATTTTTATTCTTGGTGCCATCTTTGCGGGATTCGTACAAGGATTAACAGGGTTTGCATTCGCCCTTATCGCAATGTCATTTTGGGTTTGGATACTTCCCCCGCAAATAGCAGCACCCTTGGTCGTCTGCGCTTCAATTTATAGCCACTTCATTTCATTATCATCAGAACGCAAAAGCATTCCGATCAATAAAAAAATCATTTATACCTATTTAATTGCAGGAATTTTAGGTGTGCCGCTAGGTACCTATTTATTAGACAGCATTAATCCAGATACATTTAAATTGGTTTTGGGCGCTTTTTTAATGTTTTGGTGCCCAATTTTATTTTTTAATCCAAAATTTTCATTCATCCAAAAGACAGGGAAATGGGCGGATTCTAGTATCGGATATACTGCTGGAATCTTGGGTGGTCTTGGAGGCTTTTGTGGTGCATTACCATCTGCATGGCTCATGCTGAAAAATACACCCAAAGCAGAACAACGCTATATTTTGCGACATTTCAATTTAGCTATTCAGCTCGTCACACTCATTAGCTACCTATTACAAGGAATCATCCATCGTGAACATCTGCCCTATTTAGCCGTGCTTTTGGTAATTATGGCTTTTCCCGTGATTTTTGGTGCCAAACTTTTTTATCGTATTTCAGAAAGCCAATTTAAGCATATCGTGTTAGGGCTATTATTTTCTTCAGGCTGCTTCTTGGTGACAATGAGTATCTTAAGCTGATAACTCAAAACCTAAAGATATTTATCCAAGTCATTCTAGAAAAACCCCTTCTAAGTTAGATATTCACATCTTGTAACAATGACATAGTTCACATTTAAATAAAAATTAGCCAAATGGTAAAAAAGTAATTAATTTTTCTGACGAATATTAATAGAATATTGCACCTCATAATTTTGCTTAAAATAAAACCATGAAAAAGTTCATCCTGCTTGCAGGTGTAACTGTGCTTAGCGGCTGTATGTTTGGCACGTCCAGCGAAATTAAAAAAGCTGAAAAACTACTCTCACATTTTCAATGCAATAATATTGAAAGTTCACATATGACTCATAGCTCGATTACAACTTTCCATGAAGAAAAACTAGCATCAAGCAAACAAAAAGTCGTGTCTTATATCGATAGCTATAAGCAAGGCGAAAAGTTATTTCGTATCCCGCTCATCGATGTGGTTGACCAGCAATACATTATTTATAAGGCGGCATGTCAAAATCTGGGCGGTATCCATCCCGATTTTAATGATTAAATTCAATATAAAAATCTAAACAGAATCATTTAAACGTAAAAAAAGGACAGCCCATGCTGTCCTTTTTTATTGGATTGTTGGATTAGTGATAGCGTGTATCGACACTGAATTTTTCAGGAAATTTGGCATGTATTTGCGCGTAAAAATCCATGATTTCCGCCATATCTTTTTCATAATCGCCTGTAGGATAAACAATTTTACCCACACCCGTTTTTTTCTGCGCATAGTCCATATAGGCTAAAGCAATCGGCACACCTGCTTGCATGGCAACATGATAAAAACCGGTTTTCCACTTCTCTTGTTTGGCGCGTGTCCCTTCAGGCGTTACCAACATGACTAATTTCGGATGATGCTTAAATAAGTCAGCCATGAGCTCAACCATACTTTGACGTGCTTCACCATCTTGTTTTGGACGACGATTAATACCAATTCCGCCCATTGCACGTACAAAAGGCCCAAACGGGAATTTCATATAACTGTCTTTAATCGTGATACGAACATTTACCCCTAAAGCTTTCAGGGCAAGGCGCGCATAAAGTGCATCCCAATTACTGGTATGTGGCGCTGCAATCATGACACATTGGTCGATATTTAAATCCCAATGATTATCAATTTGCCACCCCATTAAGTTCAGACTTTTTTCCGCTGTTTTTTCAAACACAATTTGCACCGACAGTTTTTTCTATGCCGCAGAGTTTAACAACGCAAAATAATTATAAAAGCCTATATTGTTTAGTTATTCACCAATTAATATATAAATGTCCTTTAGCGTTCACTTTTAGGTAAATCACCAATATTTCACTATTTACGAATTTTAAAAATCAAATGTCTGTTTTGATGTATTAACCAAACACACAATTGTTAACAGGAATAAGCTATTTTTCTTGAGCAATAAAAGTCACGCTTAGCATTATATTGGGTACATACGGTGTATAAATCTCATGAAAAAACTAATGCTCGCTCTCTGTATGGTCAGTGCAACCTTAACGGCATGTTCAAAAACCAGCAATGAATCTGAAACCGCTATACCACCAGATAATAATGTCATTGCGAATACAGACGCTGCCTCAGAAAGTCCGATTGCCACAGGTGATAACACCGAAAATGCACTTGATTGGGCAGGTGAGTATAAAGGAATTCTACCTTGCCATGATTGCAAAGGGATTAAAACTGAACTTGAACTCAAACTTGATAAGAGCTATGAACTCAGCCAAGAGTTTTTAGGTAAACCTGCGAACACTGAAAATAAAGTGAAAGGCAGTTTTAAGTTCTTGCCAGATCAACCTGGAATGATTCAACTTGATTCCGAGGGCGACAATCGAATTTACTTTGTAGGTGAAAACTTTATTGAACTTCGTGGTGATAAAGGTGAAAAATTGGAAATGCCTGAAGTAAATCTTAAACTCACCAAAAAGCTTGATTAGCGTTTTATTTAACATTTGTAGTCATATATTAGTCATAAAAAATCCCCGCAAAAGCGGGGATTTTTTGTTTAATCCAAATGTACCAACGGGTTAATTATTTTCCGCCAAATACATAAGAAAGACCTACACGACCACCAACTTCGCTACCACCTGCAACACCGATTGCAGCGCTAAGTGAAGTACGGCCATCAGCAAATACGCTTGCAACACCTAGAGCACCAGCAGATTCACCTTCGTAGTGACCAACACCACCAAATACTGCAAATTGACCTGCACCAATGTTAGGAATTTGTTGTTGAGCAGCTAAAGCAATTGCAACACCACGGTAAGCTTTTTCTTCAACTTCGTTCACACGTGAATTTAATTGATCAACACGTGAATTTAAGTTAGCAGCAGTAGTATTGAATTGAGTTAAACGAGCATCAACTTCAACAATTTTAGAGTCTACTTCAGCAACTTTAGCATCGATAGCTTGAGTTGCACCACCAACAGCTTCATCTACAGAAGTTTTGATGTTGTCAACAATACTTACACCACCAATTTGATAGTCAGCAGCATTAATTACACCTGTAGTATTGATACCACTCGCCGTAATTTCTGTCTTTTGAGTACCGTTAGCATCTGTTTTTACAACTTCAGTACCATATTTATTAGAACCGTCTGCATTTTTACCGATTACACCAGTAGAAACTGATTGAGAAGTTTCAGTTGTCGGTGTAGCACTGAAAGTTTTGTTAACGTCAGTAGTATTAGCACCAGGAGTTGTAATACCTGCTTTTACTTGCTCTTGTTGTAAAGTTGCAACAGATTCACTGTAAGTTACATTTTTGTTAGTAACTGTGTTGTGAACTTTAGATGCATTGTAAGTACCTGAAGCGTATTCAGCTGTACCCGTTTTAATATGGCTACCAGCGACTGGAGTAGAACCAGTCCATTCAACTAGGTCTGTACCATTTGCAGTAATTTCGTAGTATTTGGAAGCCAATTCACGACCAGCATCGTTATTGTAAATTTCTAGAACACGTTTACCATCAACATCGTATTCACGAGTCTTTTGAACGCCGCTTGCTTCAGCTTTAACAAGAACTGAACTTGCTACGCTACCGTCAGTTTGTAACGTACCTTTGTTAGAAAGGTCAGCTAGAGCAATACCATTACCAGTAAGCATTGTTACATTGTTGTTATCACGAGCACTTACACCGTAAATGTTTTTAGATGGATCAAGGTACGGATCTTGACCATTGATTCCGTTTGAGTAAGAACCAGTGTTTGCAATGATACCTGATTGTACATAACGTACTTCAGTTGCAGATACGTTAGCATCACCGAAACTACCTGCTACACGTTCTTCAGTACCAGAACCATCTGGAGCAACGATTACACCGTTAACACCACCAGCATTCAATACATTACTACCTTGGTAACCGTAAAGAACATGTTCACCATTCACAACTTTGTTTTCAAAACCAGTTGTTGTTGTGCTACCTGTTACACCAGCGATCTGACCACCTTTAGTCAAGGTATTTACATCAACGCCTTGAGTGTATTGAACCAATGCATCACCTTGCTTAGTGAAGTAACCAGAAGATTCACCAGTTTTAGGATTTACGAATTCATAAACTGTAGCACCATCAGCGCCTTTATATTTGAACACGTCATAAGTAATCGCAGTACCAGCACCAGTTGCATTACCTACTGATTGTGAACCTAGATCGATACCAACGATTTCATTTGCACCATTAACTAGATTTGATAATTCAGGTAAGTAGTCTGAAGTTACACGTGTATTGTAGCCGACATTATTATTATAAGTAGTTGCCAATTCACCGTGAACAGGTGCATAAACATTACCATTAACACCAACTTGAGTACCGTTAGCATCATAAATTGCATAACCGAAGTCACTGTTAATGTATTTATTATTAACAAGATCTTCAGTTACTTGAACTGGAATAGCTTGTTGTGAAACAACTGCTGCGTTTGCTGATACTGCTACTACTGCCAAGCTTGCTGCTAGAAGTGATTTCTGAAATTTCATACAAATTCCTTCAATTTTTATAAAAAGACTGGTAGACCCTAGGATGATGTTTACCAGCGAAACTTTTACGAATGCGTACTTATCGTCTGGAGAATCCGCAATTCATAACCAACCGCCCCTGCGGTGCTGTGGCAATAATATACAAAATAAAACATTAATATCAATCAAAATTTGATTTATTTTTAAATAAAAAATATTTTAATTCTTTTTCTTCTACAAAAAATGCTATATTTTATTGTTTTTTTTATATTTTTTATAAAATACAATTAATATTAAAGAATTATATTTCCTTTAACTTTTACTTTTTAATCAATCAATATTTGATTACTGGTAAACACATATCGTATATTCTTACTTACAAAAAATTACTCTTATTTATCAATAATTAGACGAAAAATAATTGTTATTTATGTGGCTATTTCCTACAATTGACATTTGAATTTACCGAACTCTTATCGACATTCTGTTACATTTAAGAGTCCTTAATTATTGTAAGCAGAATCAATGAAATATGAGTAATCTACAAGAAAAGTTAGCTTTTAGTGAACGCTTGAAACAGGCACTAATAGATTCAAATCACCCTATTAGCCCAACTTATTTATCAAAAGAGTTTAATCATAGATATGATGGCGCTCCTGTTTCAGTGCAATCGGCAAATAATTGGTTATTAGGTAAAGCGATTCCAAATCAAGATAAACTGGCTATTCTTTCTATTTGGCTCAATGTCACTAGCCAGTGGTTACGCTTTGGCGACAATACATTAGGATCATCCAATCTTGAGTCAAATGATCAATCAGAACTTGATTATTTTTTAAAATTTCGGACATTGAATGCAAGTCAAAAACAAATCATTAAAGATCTAATTGACCAATTCATTCAGAGATAGAAGTATCTTTATTCAATAATTTTAAATATTTTTTATTTTCAACTTCGTAATAATTAATTCTCTCTTCATAGTCACGTATTGTCTTATAAAGCATCTGTAACTCTTTTTTACTCACGAGAATTTTTTCACAATTGGGATCGAATACTTTTGAATGTTTATTCATACATTTTATTCGCTTACCGTCTTGATTTATCATTGCTATTCTTATAAAGCACATATTGATAAAATCATAAATTAAAATTTTAAATATTCCAATATATAAATCATACAAATCAATAACAATTTCTTATTCTTAATATAAAAAATAAAAATGATCATATGTTTTACATTAATTTGCCTCATGTTATTCAGATTAACACAAAATTACAACATACATCACAAAAAAAAACCCTGCAAAATGCAGGGTTTTTTATTTAGCAGTAATTAGCTTACATCATACCGCCCATGCCACCCATACCTCCCATATCAGGCATAGCAGGTTTGTCTTCTGGGATTTCAGTAATCATACATTCAGTTGTAAGCATAAGACCTGCAACAGATGCAGCATGCTCAAGCGCAGAACGCGTTACTTTAGCTGGGTCAAGAATACCCATTTCAAGCATATCGCCATACTCTGAAGTTGCAGCGTTATAACCGAAGTTACCTTCACCGTTTTTCACAGCATTGATTACAACTGATGGCTCATCACCAGAGTTTGCAACGATTTGACGAAGCGGTGCTTCAATTGCACGACGTAAAATATTGATACCAACATTTTGGTCATCGTTAGCACCAGACACACCTTCAAGTGCTTTTGCAGCACGTACAAGTGCAACACCACCACCTGCTACAACACCTTCTTCAACTGCAGCACGAGTTGCATGAAGTGCATCGTCAACGCGATCTTTCTTCTCTTTCATTTCAACTTCAGTTGCAGCGCCGATTTTGATTACAGCAACACCGCCTGCCAATTTAGCAACGCGTTCTTGAAGTTTTTCTTTGTCGTATTCTGAAGTTGATTCTTCAATTTGAGCACGAATTTGAGTTACACGTTCAGCAATTTGCTCTGCAACACCTGCACCATCAACAATTACTGTATTTTCTTTAGAAACAGTAACTTTATGCGCTGTACCTAAGTGCTCAAGTGTAGTTTGGTCTAAAGACATACCAACCTCTTCAGAAACTACAGTCGCGCCAGTTAAAATCGCGATGTCTTGAAGCATCGCTTTACGACGATCACCAAAACCAGGTGCTTTAACAGCACAAACTTTGATAATGCCACGCATGTTGTTTACAACAAGAGTTGCAAGTGCTTCACCTTCAACATCTTCAGCAATGATAAGAAGCGGTTTACCTGTTTTAGCAACAGCTTCAAGTACAGCAATTAATTCGCGGATGTTGCTGATTTTTTTATCAACAAGAAGAATGTATGGGTTTTCAAGTTCAGCTGTTAGTGTATCTTGCTTGTTTGCAAAGTACGGGCTGATGTAACCACGGTCAAACTGCATACCCTCTACAACATCTAGAGAATCTTCAAAGCCTGAACCCTCTTCAACTGTAATTACACCCTCTTTACCAACTTTTTCCATTGCTTGAGCAATAAGTTTACCAACAGTGGTGTCAGAGTTCGCAGAAATAGAACCTACTTGTTCAATCGCTTTAGAGTCAGATGCAGGTTTTGCAGTCGCTTTAATTTCAGCAACTACAGCTTTAACCGCGATGTCGATACCGCGTTTAAGATCCATTGGGTTCATACCCGCAGTTACTGATTTAATCCCTTCATTAAGGATTGCTTGTGCAAGAACAGTTGCAGTTGTTGTACCGTCACCCGCGATGTCGTTGGTTTTTGAAGACACTTCACGAACTAGCTGAGCGCCCATGTTTTCAAACTTGTCTTTTAACGTGATTTCTTTAGCAACAGAAACACCATCTTTAGTGATGTGCGGTGCACCGAAAGAACGGTCGATGACAACGTTACGGCCTTTAGGACCTAAAGTCACTTTTACAGCATCTGCAAGTACATTTACACCCGCGATCATTTTTGAACGCGCTGAATCACCAAATTTTACGTCTTTAGCTGACATGTCTAACTCCGAATCTTTTTAAAATTTTTAACAATTTATGATGAATAAAAGGGTCTAAATGCGTGTACGAAACTTAAGCTTCAAGTACCGCTAAGATGTCAGACTCTTTCATAATAAGAAGCTCTTCGCCTGCTACTTTTACTTTTGTACCGGCATAAGTGCCAAACAATACGTTGTCACCAACTTTAACGTCTAATGCACGTACGCCATTGTCAGTTACTTTGCCATTACCTACAGCGATTACTTCGCCTTGAGCAGGTTGTTCAGCTGCTGAAGTACTTAAAATAAGACCACCAGCAGTTTTAGTTTCCTTTTCAACACGGCGAATCACAACGTTGTCATGCAAAGGACGAATATTGCTCATAGTTAACTCCAGACTAAGTCTATTTACTAGATAAAAGACGATGACATTTTGATTTCCATAAGCCATCGACAAAAAATAATTTAGATGACACTTTTGTGGGGATGGAAAAAAACCCTTCAAGGGCAAAATTTAATTTTTTTCATTTTTTTGTATTTTTTTTCTTCAAAATTTAAATTTAAAGGATTAAAGCTCATCCAAAATATGAGTACTAAAATTTTCTTCGAATATTTTTAACTTTGAATTATAAAAATAATGCTGCACATTCATCTGCTCATCAATGACATTAAAACTGTTGGCAAGGTTATCGTGTAGGCGATATGACGTTGCAGTTCCAGCATGAATATCCCAAACTGGATGCGCAGCACCTAAAGCATAAATCTGATTGAGGTCATAGCTGGCTGGAACATGTAAATGCCCATGCAATAAACCATTTAAACCGTGTTGACTCCACTGTTCGAGTGCCAAACGCCCTTGAACAGGACAATCTTTCACACCATGCGGGTCATTGGGCGGCGTATAAAAAGGTTGATGCGCTATGATTAATTTCACTTTATTGGACGGCGCATGTCTAAGTAATTCCTCGACATGATGTATTTGCTCGAGCGACACATGCCCTCGCGTATGGTAACGACGGCGAATACTATTGATCCCAATTAAATAAAAATGCTCGGTTTCCAGTACATTTTCCATGGCACCAAAAAAAAGTTGATAACGTGCAAAAGGGCTAAAAACACGGTTCCATAAATGATATAGCGGAATATCATGATTCCCCGGCACAACGATATAAGGCAGCTTTAAGCTTTCTAAAAATTGCTTACATGCATAAAACTGACGATAACGCGCACGTTGGGTCAAGTCTCCACTGGCAACCACGGCCTCGATACGCTGTTCACGACAAAATTGCTGAATAGCGCGCATACACTCTGGCTTTTCAGTGCCGAAATGCAGATCAGACAGATGCAGTATCATGTGGCACCCGTATCTTTAAGGCTTGTTTTTGCACTCGAATTTTAAGCGGCGGTTTCATTTCTACAATCTCACCATCCACAGCAACGGTCATTTTTTTTCGTTGGGTATGTATGGTGACTTCATCAGCGGCAAAACTATACACATCTGGTGCATTGTCGATATTGCCACGGATCAATTGCCATAAAATTTTAAATAACGTTTTCTTATCACTTTTTGCGACCACCACACCTGCAACTTTACCTGCCTCTGCATCCTTAGCAATTTGCAAGTTTAAATCGGCCAATTGCAATTGATTATTGCCAAAAAAGATCAAGGGCGTTTTGACTGGATAAATATGATGATCCACTTCTATTTCCAATTTCAGCTCTTTACGATCTCGAATCAGCACATCCAAACCTGAGGTATAAGCATGCAATGGGAAACGCCCAAACTTTTGATTATAAAATTCTCTTTTTTGTATAAATAAAGGATACAAGCCCAAACTGGCATTATTTAAATAGATATGTTCATTGATTTGCGCCACGTGCACCTGTCGATTATTGCCTGTCGCAATCACCTGTGCCGCTTGAATTAAATCGAGAGGAATATTGAGTACCCGCGCCACATAATTAAATGTGCCCAAAGGTAAGACCCCCATAGGAATATCGGTATGCATCAACTGATGAGCAACAGCATTTAAGGTTCCATCACCACCTGCAGCAACCACAACACCCAAATTATCAGGGTCTTGATGGCGTGCAAATACCTTGCTCATTAAAGTATCAAAACTCGCTTCCTGCCCAAGCTCAAATGACTGTATTTCGAAATTATGATCGGATAATATCCGCACAAGCTCCTCGTAGACTTCATCTTTATTTGCAGCATGAAATCCTGATTTTTTATTATAGATAATAGATAAAGGCTTGGCTTGTTTAATCACTTTTTATACATCTTGGCCGCTTAGTATTGTATTTTGTCGAATTTAACAGCAAATAATAGCGCCTTTATGTAAAAATCGAATTACCACCATTTATTTAATCAATAATAATTCTCAAATATCAATTACATGCAACTTTTTGTTTTTATTAAAAATAACTATATAAAATATTGTCCATCACGTTAATAAATAAAGTTAAAATTCACCATATAACATGTTAAGTTATTGTATTTTATCTATATTTAATATAAATAGCATTAACTACCAAAAAAAATCTACCACTTCTTTAGTCTTATTTTTTTTATGATTTTATGCTTTAATACAGCCACTTTTTTTTTCATCTTTTATCTGCATGATGTATCCCATGATGCAGATTATACTTTGTACGGTTAGTACATTTTTGAGATAGGCCTCACCATGACCCAAGTGAACGCACCAGAATTCGTTCGTCACCCTAAGCTCATTGCTTGGGTGGAAGAAATTGCCAAATTAACCAAACCAGCAAAAATCGAATGGTGTGACGGTAGCGCAGAAGAATATCAACGTTATATCGACTTGATGATCGCTAACGGCACTATGCAAGAACTTAACCAAGAAAAACATCCTGGTTCTTACCTTGCTAATTCTGATCCTTCTGACGTTGCTCGTGTTGAAGGTCGTACTTACATCTGTTCTGAAAAACAAGAAGATGCAGGCGCAACAAACAACTGGGAAGCTCCAGCTGAAATGCGTGCTCGTCTGAATGGTTTATTTGACGGTTCAATGAAAGGCCGTACTTTGTACGTAGTTCCTTTCTCTATGGGTCCTTTAGGTTCTCATATTGCTCACATCGGTATCGAACTTACTGATTCTCCTTACGTTGCTGTAAGCATGTCTAAAATGGCTCGTATGGGTAAAGCTGTTTATGACGTACTTGGTACTGACGGTGACTTCATTCCTTGCGTACACACTGTTGGTGCTCCGCTTGAAGAAGGTCAAAAAGACGTTGCTTGGCCTTGCAACCCTGAAAAATACATCGTTCATTATCCAGAAACTCGTGAAATCTGGTCTTACGGTTCTGGTTACGGCGGTAACGCATTGTTGGGTAAAAAATGCCTAGCTTTACGTATTGCATCTTCTATGGGTCGTCAACAAGGTTGGTTAGCTGAACATATGCTCATCCTTGGCGTGACTAACCCACAAGGCGAAAAACACTACATCGCAGCTGCATTCCCTTCTGCTTGTGGTAAAACAAACTTCGCAATGTTGATTCCACCAGCGGGTTACGAAGGTTGGAAAATTGAAACTGTAGGTGACGATATTGCTTGGATCAAACCAGGTGAAGATGGTCGTTTATATGCAATCAACCCTGAAGCTGGTTTCTTCGGTGTAGCACCTGGTACAAATACCAAGACTAACCCGAACTGTATGGCGACTCTTCATAAAGACGTAATCTATACCAACGTTGCTGTAACTGACGAAGGTGAAGTATGGTGGGAAGGTCTGACTAAAGAAGCGCCTGCTAACTTGACTAACTGGAAAGGTCAACCACACACCGGCGAAGAAAAAGCAGCTCATCCAAATGCTCGTTTCACTGTTTCAGCTGGTCAATGTCCTTCTATTGATGCTGACTGGGAAAATCCAGCAGGTGTTCCAATTTCTGCGTTCATCTTCGGTGGTCGTCGTGCAGACACAGTGCCTCTAATTTCAGAAGCATTTGACTGGGTTGACGGTGTTTACAAAGCTGCAACTATGGGCTCTGAAACAACTGCTGCTGCTGTTGGTCAACAAGGTATCGTTCGTCGTGACCCATTCGCAATGCTTCCATTTGCGGGTTACAACATGGCTGACTACTTCTCTCACTGGTTAGAACTTGGTGAAGAAGTTGCTGCTAAAGCTAAAGCTGCTGGCAATAAACTTCCTGGTATCTACAACGTGAACTGGTTCCGTCGTGATGCTGAAGGTAACTTTGTATGGCCTGGTTTCGGTCAAAACATGCGTGTTCTTGAGTGGATCATTGACCGTTGTGAAGGTCGTGCAGACGCTGTTGAAACACCTATCGGCCTTGTTCCAACATACGAACAATTGAACTGGACTGGTTCAGACTTCACTAAAGAGCAATTCGAGCTTGTAACTTCTCAAGATAAAGATCAATGGATCAAAGAACTTGAAAGCCACACTGAATTGTTCAACAAACTTGGTGATCGCTTACCAAAAGCACTTAAAGTACGTCAAGACGAACTTTTAGAAGCTGTAAAAAAATCTGCTTAATCGGCCTTTAATTTCCCTCCATTAAAAGAGGGATTAAGAAAGATTTAAAAGACCGCCTTGCGCGGTCTTTTTTATATCAACTAAGCCACATCTTGAGCTTTTTGCTTTATTCGTATTGCCATTAAGTACTCGTCCAAAACATCAACTTCAGATGCACTGAATTGCAAATATAAGTTTGTGCGTCTTTGCAAAATATCTTCAGAGCTTCTCGCCCACTCATGCTCAACCAAATAATCTACTTCTTGAGCATACAAGCCATGCCCGAAGTTTTGCCCAAGCTCATCAATCGAAGTTAAATGATTCAGCAAAATCCAGACACGTGTTCCATAAGCATGCGCCCAACGACTTGCTAGACTGCTTGAAACACCTTTAACATTTTGTTGGATTTCAACTATCAACTGCTCGATTGATTCTAAATTTTCCGCACCAGGCAATGCTGTATTAGCAGTCCAAGGCTTGGATCGATGATGAAAAACAGTTTTAAGCTGATCTAGCGCCGCTTCTGCGAGTTTTCGATAGGTGGTGAGCTTGCCACCAAAAATTGATAGCAATGCTGCACCTTCTACATCTGTCAGTGCCAAAGTATAATCTCGCGTGACTGCTGCTGGATTATCTGATTCATCATCACACAGCGGACGCACACCTGAATAGGTTGAAATTATGTCCGTTTGCGTCAATTGAGTTTTAAAGTGATCATTTGACACATCAAGCAAGTAATCGATTTCTTCTTGGCTTATCTTTACTCGATTTGGGTCTGCATGATATTCACGATCTGTCGTGCCGATCAAGGTATATTGTTCTAAATATGGGATCGCAAAAACAATGCGATGATCATCATTTTGCATAATAAAAGCTTTATCACCATCAAAGAGCTTTGGAACAATGATATGGCTACCTTGTATCAGCCGTATACCATAAGGTGACTCTTGCTTTAAACCCTGTTTTATAAAGTCAGCAACCCAAGGACCTGCCGCATTCACCAATACTTTAGCCTGCGCATTTTGCAAACCCTTAGCATTTTTTAAACACACCTGCCAAATGCCACCTTTACTATATGCATTTAAACATTCTGTTCGAGTCAGAATCTGTGCACCATGTTCTCGTGCTTGTATTGCATTGAGTACAACCAAGCGTGCATCATCCACAACGCAGTCGGAATATTCAAACCCTCGAGTAAATCTGGGTGCTAAAGGACTAACTTTCACATCAAATTCAATACCATTGGAGCCAGCAAGCTGTTCTCGCTTACCCAAATAATCATAAAAGAATAATCCAGTCCGAATTAGCCAAGCCGGACGTAAGTGCGGTTCATGTGGCATGATAAAACGCATAGGTCGAATAATATGAGGGGCTTTTTTTAGGAGAACCTCGCGTTCTGCGAGTGCTTCACGTACCAAACGAAATTCTTTATGTTCTAAATAGCGCAGACCACCATGAATTAACTTGCTGCTTGCAGATGAAGTATGGCTCGCGAGATCGTCTTTTTCGCAGAGCAAAACACTTAACCCCCGCCCCGCTGCATCACAGGCAATACCAACACCATTGATTCCACCACCAATGACCACCATGTCATATATTGATTGTTGTTGTGTATTCATCGCTCCCTCCCGCTATGCCTTTTTTATTCAACAATTCATCGTTTTCTTTGCTTTATTATTTTTCTCATTGATCATCATTTTTTGATCAAGACACCTATTTTAGTCACAACATCCTGACACTGAGTTTTTGTATCCTTTATTAAATGAGAAGTTATATTTTAAATGTACGTTTAAAAGACTGCTGGCTCAAGCATGAAATTAATCATTTTAATGTCCAAACCCTTATTCAAAGCAAAATTCATGACAAGCCGTTGATTTGTACACTTTTTCAACAAAACCTCTTTTTTAGTTTACATTTCATGCTTTTCGATACGCATAAGATATTTTCACACAATAAAAAAAGATGGATTTTAAAATGACGGAAGAAATTGTTACTCAATCAAATTTAGATACAAAGACCCGAGTGAAATCCATTCTCGGTGGTTCAGCCGGTAATCTTGTTGAATGGTACGATTGGTATGTCTATGCAGCATTCACCCTCTATTTCGCCCATGCTTTTTTCCCTCAGGGCAGCCAGACTGCACAGCTTCTCCAAGCTGCGGCCATCTTTGCAGTCGGTTTCCTCATGCGACCCATTGGTGCATGGATTATGGGGATCTATTCAGACAAAAAAGGTCGAAAGTCAGGTTTAACCCTCTCCGTCACACTCATGTGTATCGGCTCATTGATGATTGCCATTTCTCCAACGCATGACCAAATTGGTATTTTGGCGCCGATTATTCTTGTGGTTGCACGACTAATTCAAGGTTTAAGTGTCGGCGGTGAATATGGCGCTAGTGCGACCTACCTCAGTGAAATGGCTGACCGCGACCGTCGTGGTTTTTTTTCAAGCTTTCAGTATGTGACACTGATTGCAGGTCAGTTGACTGCACTGTGCGTACTACTTATTTTGCAATGGGTGCTGACCGAAGAACAATTGCATGATTGGGGCTGGCGTATTCCATTCTTTATCGGTGCGTGTTTAGCGGTAGTGGTTTTCCGTATTCGACGTGGCCTACTAGAAACCCAGTCCTTCAAAAATGCACAAGAGCAAAAGGACCAGCCTGAATCAGGCTTATTTTCTCTATTTAAGCATTATCCGAAAGAAGCATTCACGGTGTTATTTTTAACAGCTGGGGGTACATTGGCTTTTTATACCTACACCACCTATTTGCAAAAATATCTGGTCAATACCTCTGGCTTTAGTAAACCTGAGGCCACGCAAATCACCACTTTAGCACTGTTTATTTTTATGTGCTTACAACCACTAGCAGGTGGTCTATCCGATAAAATTGGTCGTAAGCCTCTAATGATCGCCTTCGGGATCTTAGGGGTGCTGTTCACCTATGTTCTATTTAGTGCCTTAGGACAAACTCAAGATTATTGGACTGCATTTTGGCTCTGTCTCGCAGGTCTAGTGATTGTCACGGGATACACCTCGATCAATGCGGTTGTAAAAGCAGAAATGTTCCCTGCGCATATTCGCGCATTGGGTGTTGCACTGCCTTATGCTCTTGCAAATACCATCTTTGGTGGTACGGCAGAATTCTTCGCGCTGAGTTTTAAAGAAGCTGGTCACGAGTCATGGTTCTTTATCTATGTGACCATCATGATTTTTATTTCGTTATTGGTCTACGTCTTTATGAAAGACACCAAACACCATTCCAAAATTCAGGAGCATTGATCAGGGTTATTTGAAGATGAGTTATTGATCAATCTGATCAAAAACAGCATGTTTTCCCCATCAAAGCCTCAGTCTATGAGGCTTTGTTTTTTTCATTTAGTCGTGAAAAATGTATCTGGTCAAAAATATCGCATTTTATAGACTAAAGTCGCATGATTTTCTGCGACAACAGGAGTATAAATTAAATAAATATAGTTCCATCTCCCATTTCGACAAAATATATTGATTTAAACTTTTCCCAAAGAGTTTAAATGGATATGTTTTGCATTCATTCCTTGGAGAATGATGTGTCAAACTCATCTGAGCCTGTTGTTCCTGAACAATTGGATAGAAAAACTCGTGTCAAATCTATCCTCGGCGGATCTGCCGGCAACCTCGTTGAATGGTACGACTGGTATGTCTACGCTGCCTTTACCCTTTACTTTGCACCGCAATTTTTCCCTGATGGTGACAATACTGTAAAACTCTTACAAGCGGCTGCAGTCTTTGCACTCGGTTTCTTAATGCGTCCAATCGGCGCATGGGTCATGGGTATTTATGCTGACCGTAAAGGTCGTAAAGCAGGTTTAACGCTGTCTGTATCGTTGATGTGTGTCGGCTCACTGATGATCGCATGTGCACCAACCTACGATTCTGTAGGGATGCTCGCACCCGCTATTCTACTTTTAGCGCGTTTACTCCAAGGCTTAAGTGTTGGTGGTGAATATGGCTCTAGTGCGACCTATTTGACTGAAATGGCAGGTAAAAACCATCGTGGTTTCTTCTCAAGTTTCCAATATGTCACACTGATTTCAGGTCAGCTATTGGCTCTTTGCGTTTTAATTATCTTACAACGCAATTTCTCAGAACAAGCTTTAACTGAATGGGGCTGGCGTGTTCCGTTCTTCATCGGTGCATTACTCGCTATTGTGGTGTTCTGGATTCGTCGCGGTTTAGTTGAAACTCAATCCTCTAAAGAAGCTCAAGAACAAGCTAAAAATGGTGGTCCAAAATCAGGTGCTTTAGCGTTATTTACCAAATACCCTAAACAAGCCTTCACTGTGATCATGTTGACTGCCGGTGGTACTTTAGCGTTCAACACTTTTACCACATATTTACAAAAATATTTGGTCAACACGTCTGGCTTTGAAAAAACCACAGCAACTGAAATTACCACTGCTGCAATTTTCATCTTCATGCTTTTACAACCTGCTGTCGGTGCGCTTTCAGATAAAATTGGTCGTAAGCCAATTATGATCGCCTTTGGTGTGCTTGGTGTGCTGTTTACCATTCCTATTTTCAATGGTATCGGTTCAACTACCAGCCCAACCACAGCATTTATGCTTTGCATGAGCGGTATGGTGATTGTCACTGGTTATACTGCGATTAATGCCGTAGTAAAAGCAGAGTTGTTCCCTGCACACATCCGTGCCCTAGGTGTTGCATTGCCTTATGCCATTGCAAATACACTCTTTGGTGGTACCGCAGAACTTGTAGCTTTGAGCTTCAAAAATGCAGGCCATGAAAACTACTTCTTCTACTACATTACATTCATGATTGGTTTATCTTTAATTACCTATGTCTTCATGAAAGATACTAAAAAACATAGCATGATCACTGACGATTAATTCGCTCAGCCCTGCTATTCCACTTAAGCTCATCAAAGCCTATTTTGATGAGCTTTTTTTATCTCCATTTCCATCTACTCATCGTTTCGGCTGCATCAAAGATTTAATCAAACTTCTTTGGCTTTCTTTGTTTTCGCCATCGAGTCGACAGACGGACTATGGCATACTGAGCATACAAATAAAGACGGCGAATGAATGATGAAAAATATTTACAAAGTTTTAAGTTTGAGTATTGTTGCAATGTCGATGGCTGCTTGCCAAAGCACTCCACGTGCTTTTAATGGTCAAACGGGCTTTCAAATAGAGTCCAAATCTGCAGATAGCGCAACACTTGCATATACTTTAGCGGGTCGCCAAAACCAACAACTGGATGCCAATAAATTACAACGTGCTTGCCAAAAAGTATTAAATACGCAAAAGACCTATAAATTACAAATCTTAAGCGTGAACGAAATTGCAAATCCTGCTTTGGAAAATACCCAGTACGGCCGTCAAATTGGTAATACACGTGCGAACTTCGGTCTATCAAATACTCCTGATCTACGTAACTCTGAAAACTTAGGCGCGCGTGATGCACTCGATGCTCGCCCTGCAACCTTACGTGTGGTTCGCTATACTTGTTCTTAATCAAATTTGCTGTTCAAAAGACAAAAATAAGACGCTTAAAGCGTCTTATTTTTTATGGGTTCAATATTTATAGGGTTTTATAAAAACTCACATTTCGAAACTCAGGTGATTCATCCAAATCAGGCCATGTTGTTGCGCTACGTTCATCGAGTTTTTCATATTTAGGATGACTAAAGTTTTTCACACGACTGTCTGCCACCCACACCTCTGGAGCAAACTTTAAAAATTCATCCAAAAAGAAACGATTGCATTGGTCATACAGCACATCGGCAGCCAATAAAATATCGACTTGTTCGGCTTTATACAGATCGTCCAAATATTCAAGTTCAAGATTATTCAGCTCTGCATTGGCACGGCAGGCATCTAGGCTTACTTGGTCGATGTCACAGCAGATCACGCGTTTCGCCCCTGCCATTTTCGCGGCAATCGCCACCACGCCTGAACCTGCACCAAAGTCTAACACCACTTTATCTTTGACATGATGCGGCTCTGCCAATAACCACTGCGCCATCGCAAGACCAGAAGCCCAGCAGAAAATCCAATACGGTGTGTCACTCCATATACGGCGAATGACTTCATCATCCAATTTATCGGTTGGAAATACAGGCGGTATCAACCATAAAGAAATGGGGGTTTCAGGCAACTGTTGTGCATGTAATTCACAATGCGGAATGACTTCATGCAGTGCTTTCAGTAAATGTTCAGGGGCTTTGGGGAATTGGAAAGTACAGCTCATTGGAATTTTATTTTTCGAATATGCAGAGTTTTAGTGTCATAAAAGCCTAAATTAAGATCGGAAGTTCCCTCTCCTTTTAAAGGAGAGGGTTAGGGAGAGGATTATTTATAAAAAAGCACCCTCACCCCAACCCTCTCCCACAGGGAGAGGGAGCAACATAGAATCAATTTGAGACGATCAGTTCCCTATACTTTTAGGAGATGAGAAGCACTGCTTCGCAAGAGAGAGGTCTAAAGATTAACCCAACGCTTTTTCAGCAGCTTCAACAGTTTGACGAATCAACGTTGTAATGGTCATAGGACCTACACCACCCGGAACAGGTGTATAAGCAGAAGCAACTTCTTCAATACCCACCAATTGGATATCACCTACACCGCCGCCATCACGTGGATGAAAGCCAGCATCAACAACCACTGCACCTGGTTTGATCCAATCTTTTTGAATCAATTCAGCTTTACCTACCGCACCCACAATAATGTCAGCTTGCTTAACAAAGTCAGCTAAGTTTTGAGTACGTGAGTGGCAAGTGGTCACTGTTGCATTCGCTTCAAGTAGCATCGCAGACATTGGTTTACCCAAAATTGCAGAACGACCCACAACAACCGCATGTTTCCCTGCGATTTCAATGTTGTTTTCTTTTAAAATGGTCATGATGCCTGCAGGAGTCGCTGAACCATATGCAGCTTCACCCATCGCCATACGGCCGAAACCTAAGCAGGTCACGCCATCTACGTCTTTTTCAAGAGAGATCGCATCGAAACAAGCACGCTCATCAATTTGAGCAGGTACGGGGTGTTGTAACAAAATACCGTGAACATCTGGATTTGCATTCAATTTTTCAATTTCAGCAAGCAATTGCTCAGTTGTGGTTTCTTTAGGAAGCTCAACTTTTAATGAATCCATACCAACACGGCGGCAAGCATTCCCTTTCATACGTACATAAGTTGCAGATGCACCATCGTCACCTACCAAAATAGTCGCAAGAATTGGGGTACGACCAGTTTTCTCTTTTAGCGCTTCTACGCGAGTCAACAAGTCAGCTTCAATTTTCTTCGCCAATGCACGACCATCTAAAACTAATGCCACGGCACTTCTCCAAGTGATGATATGAATCAATTTTGCACATAATACATGATTATTTTAAATTTTTTACCTTGTATGCTGCTTTTATGCTCATACAGATGAATCTGCTATTGTTTTTTTTTCAGAGCTTGCTAATATACGCATCAACAAGACATGGCGGGGTGGCAGAGTGGTCATGCAGCGGACTGCAACTCCGTGTACGCCGGTTCGATTCCGACCTCCGCCTCCAATCTTGTTAAGCCCGAGTGGTGAAATCGGTAGACACAGGGGATTTAAAATCCCCCGCCCACAAAGCGTGCCAGTTCGAGTCTGGCCTCGGGCACCATTATTCTATTGAAGATGGTGTAATAAAGAACCCAGCGATAAGCTGGTTTTTTTATGCCTAAAATTTAGCAACAGATGTTACGCACGTAAAAGTAATTTCACATTATTTACCGATATTTAAATCTACTCGACAGAGTCTTACATCTAGGGATTGAATAAAGGGATTAGCCTTCGGCTGGAGGTACTTTTGTTTCGGCAAAATGAGAAGCGAAGCTTCGCAAGGAAACCATCTTGCGGTGCAATGCACATCACCAACAAAACTCGTTCACTAGCGTCTACTTATTCAAAGTATTGCAAAAACATTTTTGATTAAAAACAACCCTGTCTCAAACACTTGCGGATGACCTTACCGCGTATCATTCTTTTATTTGAATCAAATTGTGCTTTTGATGTTACTGCGTCAAATCAGATAGGAATACAATAAAAAAGAGGGACATTGCCCTCCTTAATTATTTTAAAACACCCTACAAATACAGCGTGTTTTAAAAAAAAACTTTAGATCACTTCAACCACAATCTTACCCACATGCTCGCCTGTATCCATGGCTGCATGTGCTTCTTGAATTTGGTCAAACTTAAATGTTTTGTAAATCATTGGCAGGCATTCACCTTTAGACCATAACGGAACAACATTTTCCTGAATGCCTTTGGCAATCTCTGCTTTTTCTGCAGTATTACGCGCACGCATGGTTGAGCCTGTAATGGTCAAACGCTTCATCA
The DNA here is from genome assembly GCF_013419735.1 of Acinetobacter sp. YH12064. Taxonomy (NCBI): domain Bacteria; kingdom Pseudomonadati; phylum Pseudomonadota; class Gammaproteobacteria; order Moraxellales; family Moraxellaceae; genus Acinetobacter; species Acinetobacter sp. YH12064. The sequence continues at coordinate 103,427 of NZ_VOZP01000006.1, read as the reverse complement.
TGATTTGACCCAGTTTTACTTCTTTGGCTTTTGCACCACCTAAGAAGGCTATATAGACCAAACGACCATCACGACGTAATAGATTGAGGTTCTGCGCCAAATACGGTGCGCCAACGATATCTAAAATAACATCTACACCTTGCTCATTGGTCGCTTCATTAATCACTTGCTCAAAGTCTTGAGTCTTGTAGTTAATCGCATGCGTGATATCAGAGATCGCTGCCACTTTTTCATCTGAACCGACTGTTGCAAAGGTTTTCATACCTAAAGCATTACACAACATAATCGCTGTAGTACCAATACCGCTAGTACCGCCATGAATAAGTACCGTTTCACCTGCTTTGGCTTTACCCATTTGGAATACATTTGCCCAAACTGTAAAGAACGTTTCAGGAATGGCCGCTGCTTGAGTAAAGCTGACGCCTTCAGGAATACTCAAAGTTTGGCTTTCAGGTACAACACAATACTCAGCATAACCGCCACCATTGGTTAGACCACAGACTTTATCACCCACTTTAAACAAGGTGACATCGGCACCGACTGCAACCACTTCACCTGCCACTTCCAGACCCGGTACTGTTGTTACCCCTTTCGGCATTGGGTACAAGCCTTGGCGCTGTAAAATGTCTGGACGGTTAATACCAAAGGCATGCACTTTAACCAACACTTCATCCGCTTTCGCATCTGGGATGGCAACGCTTTCATACGCCAGTTTATCGACACCGCCCGGTTCAGTAATAATGACCTGCTGCATGCTTTGCTGTGACATTGTTTTTCCTTTTCAATTATTGACTATTCATCTATCTCTGCACTATTTGAACATAGAAAGCATACAGATTGAATAACAATGGACTTATGTATAATTGGCTGACTATTTAGCAAATTAATAATAGGCAGCACATGGTTCAGGTTGTTGAATATAACGAAGATAACGCCAGCGACTATGAATGGTTCGATGGTTTTGCCGTGATTCGTTTCTATGCAGACTGGTGCGCGCCCTGTGTGCAGAACTTCCCTGTATTTGAGCAGTGCGCAAGTCAAATGTCCGCACAGCATGCACAGCTCAAATTTGGCAAGGTAAATATTGATTCCTCACCGATACTAACCTTGCGCTATAACGTTTATGGACTACCTTCAACCTTAGTATTTTATCGCGGGCAAGTCATTCAACGTATTGCAGGTGTCAAATCACTGACTGAATTAACAGCCATCATTCAAGATGCTATGCAGTCACACTCAATACATGACTAAATAGATGTGCCTTTTATTTGGATGCAGCCTCATTCGGCAGACGGACAAACTTCATTAGCGTATTACGCACCAATGGCAACACGATCAAAATGAGCGGAAAGGCCATCATCCACGACATGCTCCATGCGCGCAGCCAAATGCCAAGAAAGCCTTCAACTAAGCCTTTATTCATCAGCATGTTAAAGCAGGAAATTGAACCGCTCATAATGCCGGACAAGATTAAGGGCATCAGCCAAGTCATGTGTTTGGGATGAAATTTTGGGAGTTGATTCATCTGTAAATACCTATTATTCGTCTTGGGCTGCATTCTGGGCTTTTACTGTTTGTTTTAGTGTTTTCATAAACTGGCCGAAATGCGGCATGAAATCTCTAAATAAAGGATGGTCTTTATTTTCCAGCAAAGTTTCACCAAACAGTTTCAGACCCACGGCAAAGGCTTTGGTTTTTTCATCATCTAACAATTGTGCTTTGATCAAATGCTCTAGCACCTTAAACATGTCATCATGGTTGTAAGCATTAAACTGCAAAGCTTCGGTATAGGTCGAAGGATTGCCCTGCGCATCAGCAATGTGTTTGAGCGTGATTTCATATTGATGCTGTTTCATTGTGTCACCTCCATACGGCTGATTTCGACTGCCGCCTGATCGATTTTTTCTGCAATGGCATACACCTGTTCAGGTGTCAGTTCACAGTGCTGAATTTTGATGCGCAGTGATGCTTTTAAGTTTTCCATCGCACGTTTGATGTCGACGTATTGTTCATTGTTATGAATCTGCTTACGGGTATCAAAACGACACAGAATTTTCTCTACTGTGGCTTTTTCGGTATCCAGATGCGCTAAGCCTGACTGCGTAACGCTGTATTGTTTACGGTCTTCCGCATTTAGTTCTGCGTGTATGTATTGCTGTTCTTCTAAGTAATTCAGCGTTGGGTAAATTGTCCCTGTGCTTGGGCTGTAACCGCCGCCTACGATTGCACCAACATCTTTAATAATGTCGTAGCTGAATTTAGGCGCTTGGGAAATAAGATGCAGCACCAATAGTTTCATGTGCCCTGCTTCAAACAAGCGTTTTCGGGTTTTGACTGGACTATCGCTACTGTCGAGAAGGTCTGAATTTGACATTGCGAAGATACAACTTAAGATTAATTAAGATATATCTTAAATTAAGTTTACCTAATTTTCAACCATCCCCATTTAGTACTAAATGGTTAAATTTACAAACAGCTATGACACACTCAATAAAATTTAAATCTTTTTTGACCGATAACCTCAGAATTGCTTAATACTAAATTTAAATACTCTTTCAATTCACTTTCACTTTGTGAAAATAAAAACTGCTCCGATAAATTAAACTGCAATCGGTTCAAATATTGCTCATAAGATTTTGTGACATTAAAGTAACTGCCCAATTCAATAGCTCCAAGAATTGTCATTCCCGGTTTATCATAATTAGGAAATGATCTAGCTTTCACCAATTTTTCCATATGACTAGAGCATATAGCTGCTATACATAAATTTGGACTAATGGGAAAATAAATTTCTATGCCTTTTGATCCAAATCCAATATCAGGATCGCCAAAAACTGGATTAATAGTGTAATTACGTAATACTATTGGTGCGTCACCAATACAAAACCCTGCATCAAAAGAATTTAATAAAAACCACTTTTTATCCAACATACAAGGAAGCAATTCTTTAGATAAAGTTAAAAGATTCATAGTTGTTATTTGTGCAACTCTTGTATTTACATCATCAAATGAAAAATTTTTGACCTCTGGAATACCAAATCCTTTTAATTTTTCAACCATTTTCATAATCAAATCTTTAACTGATTCTCTATGACTCTTAGTTCTTAAATATTGGATACAAATATATTCACTCAAAAATATTTTTTCATCCGTTGACAAGACATTCAGATTTTTATTTTCACTAATTCTATTTAGGATATTATTAATTTTGGGTTCCACTTTTGTTCCAAAATAATCCTCAAGAGTAATAGCCTCTCCATCTATTTCAATATTATAAAAATATCTCTCACTAGCGACATTTTTAATATTTGAGAGATAGATTTTTTTTCTAATTTTATCTAGAACATAAATTTGGTCTTTCTTGCCACTTTTAAAATTTCTTAAAATACATTGCGGAACATAATGCTGTATCGTTGCAACACCATTTATCTTCATAATATTTACTTTTTAATTTTAATACTCATTATAACAATAAAAAGACCCGCTTTTCAGCGGGTCTTTTTTAAAATCAGTACAGTCTTAAAGACGAACCAACTCAACAATTTTCTCAGCTACATCTTCAGCAGTTTCATCTACGTAGCTTACATCTGTACCTTCTGCAACATCAGTCACTACCACTACGCCTGTTTGACGAAGCAATGCAACTTGAGCAACATCTAGACCAGCTTTAGCAATCGCAACCACACCTTGTTGAATCAACAAGCTTTCAATCGCTTGCGCATTTTCAAGTGCTTTCGCAGTTACAGTAACCGCAGCAGGTTTTTGACCTAAACGTGCAGCACGCGCTTCAGCAGTTACAGGCTCGTTGTGTGCAGTCCATTCCACTGCAGACTCAACCATACCCGCACCAACAGTTACGTTGCTTAAACGGTCAATAAAGATGAATGAACCTGTGTAACGGCTGTCTTGGTAACGGTCAAATACCACTGGCGCATCAAACTCGATGGTTACATCAGCAATTGAGTTCAACTCAAGCTCAGACACTTCCATTTTTTCCAATGTGTTTACATTGGTACGGTAGTTGATTTTCGCAACTTTCGCAGGAATAGTTTGAGTACCAAACTTCACGTTATACAGTTTGCCAACCACTAAAGGCGCATCTGTCATCCATACCACAGAGGCACGTGCAGAACGTGAAATTAACGGCTGTTCACCCGCTTTTACCAACACGTTACCACGTGAAATATCAATTTCATCATTCAGTGTTAAAGTCACCGCTTGACCTGCAACAGCATGGTCCAAGTTACCATCAAAAGTCACGATTTCTTTAACCGTAGAAGACTTACCAGATGGTAATGCAGTAATGGTATCGCCAACTTTCACTTCACCAAGTGCGATCGTACCGCAGAAACCACGGAAGTCGAGGTTCGGACGGTTGACATACTGAACAGGGAAACGGAATTCGTGCTTGCTTGTATCATGCGAAATTTCAACAGTTTCCAAAGTCTCCATTAAAGTCTGACCTTGGTACCACGGCGTATTTGGTGATTTGTTTACAACGTTATCACCATTCAACGCAGAAATTGGCGTGAAGATAATGTTCGCAGGTTTACGATCGCCCAGTTGGTTAACGAACTCGTTGTACTCCGCTTGAATTTCATTGAAGCGCGCTTCAGAGAATTCAACCAAGTCCATTTTGTTCACTGCAACCACGATATTACGAATACCTAAAAGGCTCGCAATAAATGAGTGACGACGAGTCTGGGTTTGAACGCCATAACGCGCATCAATCAAGATGATCGCAAGGTCGGCAGTCGACGCACCAGTTGCCATGTTACGTGTGTACTGCTCATGCCCTGGGGTGTCAGCAATAATGAACTTACGTTTTTCAGTAGAGAAATAACGGTAAGCCACGTCAATGGTAATACCCTGCTCACGTTCCGCTTGTAGACCATCTACAAGTAAAGCCAAGTCAGGTGCATCACCCGTAGTACCGACTTTTTTAGAGTCACGTGTTACGGCTTGCAATTGATCTTCATAAATCAATTTTGAATCGTAAAGTAAACGACCAATTAAAGTCGATTTACCATCATCCACGTTACCGCAAGTGAGGAAACGTAGAAGGTCTTTATTTTCGTGTTGTTTTAAATACGCCAAGATGTCTTGGCTAATTAAATCTGATTGATGAGACATTGCTCAAAGCTCCACATATTCTTTTGAAATCGGTTTCTGAATCTTTTTAATCCCTCTAAATCTCCCTTTAAGAAAGGGAGACTTTGCTCCGTTCTTTCTCGGGAGTTCCCCCTCTTTAGTAAAGAGGGTGAGCAGCACTGCTGCGCAAGGGAGATTTCTTAAGATTCTTAGAAGTAACCTTCCTGCTTTTTCTTTTCCATCGAACCTGCTTCATCATGGTCGATCATACGACCTTGACGTTCAGATGTGGTGGCTAAAAGCATCTCTTGGATAATTTCCGGTAAAGTTGTTGCAGTTGATTCAACCGCACCTGTCAGTGGGTAACAACCTAAAGTACGGAAACGCACCGATTTCATTTGTGGCACTTCACCTTCGTTCAAACGCATACGCTCATCATCAACCATGATCAGAGTACCGTTACGCTCAACCACTGGACGTTCAGCAGCCAAGTACAAAGGAACCAATTTAATATTTTCGAGGTAGATGTATTGCCAAATATCCAACTCAGTCCAGTTAGACAATGGGAACACACGAATACTTTCGCCTTTGTTCACTTTACCGTTGTAAAGATTCCAAAGTTCAGGACGTTGGTTTTTAGGGTCCCAACGGTGTTTAGTATCACGGAATGAGTAAACGCGCTCTTTGGCACGAGATTTCTCTTCGTCACGGCGCGCACCACCGAAAGCCGCATCAAACTGATATTTATCAAGTGCTTGTTTTAAGCCTTGAGTTTTCATGATATCAGTATATTTTGAGCTACCGTAATCGAACGGATTCACGCCTGCGTCTTTACCTTCTTTGTTTTGATGCACGATCAAATCAAAGCCATGCTCTTTTGCCATGTTGTCACGGAAAGTAATCATGTCTTTAAATTTCCAACCCGTGTCTACATGCAGTAGTGGGAATGGAAGTTTGGCAGGATAGAATGCTTTTAAAGCAAGATGCAGCATGACCGCTGAATCTTTACCGATTGAATACAGCATGACTGGGTTTTCGAACTCAGCAGCAACTTCACGGATGATATGAATACTCTCAGCTTCAAGCTGTTTAAGATGAGTAAGTCTTTCCTCATTTAATGACATGGACAACACCAGCTTAGAATATGTGTACTTATTACACTTTTAAAGATATATATACATTATAGTGATTAAGCTTTCATAACGATTGCTTGTTTTGTGATATTGATATTCTTATTCGTCATATACAAATTGTCTGATACTGCTTATCAATTTTAATTAATTTAATACGATAGACTTATCAATTTCATTATTATTCTAGTCCGAGATCCGTAAGTCTACGCAATTTTTTATCAATTAACTAATCGCTAAATCCTCTAAATAATCGGTATTCAAACTCGCTCAAACTACCTAAAGTAGCTATATCGCTCTCCAATAGTTATTGATATGCCATATAGTCACTATACGCTTGAAACCTTAAAGTCGCTGATTGAAGCCGCAGGTCTTGCTGGCTATATTTATCAGCATTCTTCACACATGCTCGTGCTCCAAGAAGCCTTGAATGATGACGGCAGCCCGCTGAATAACTTTATACAGCATGAGCTGAGTGCTGACCAAATTGGCCTTCAGTTCGGCCTACGACTTTTGGACAATAAACTCGAATTTTTGATTGGGGTGACTCACAGTAACCAAGATCGCGGCTACGAAATTGGCGCTGGCAATTTAAAAGCCGATCAACGTGCATTTAATCTGCTCTATGCTTTTTATAATTTCCCCAAAGCATTTCACTTAATCCACTTCCCGCTCGCAGCCAATAGCACCCAGTTAGAGGAAGAGATCGAAAAGCAACTGTTTCAACTTGAAAGCATGGGCTTTTTAGACACCGCGATTAAAACCAATCCGATGGGCGAGCAAGTGAAGTGGATGAAAACCTTTATTGTTCAAGCGGCATTAGATATGAAAGTACGGATTCAAACTTCATTGTTATAAAAAGGGTTAAAGCTTACTAAAAAGCGCTCTATTGAACGCCAGTTCAAATCTTCATATGACATCGAAAGTCACGGCAAAGCCCTCAGCACTGCCGTGACGCTTATAAATTTACATTTCCTAACATTGTTTTCTGTGCCGTTTAACAGGCCATTTCTCTCCCTTGAGCACGACCACTTATATATATCTGCAATTAGACTGAAAATTTGATTGATCACAATGACTTAAATCTTAAATGGGTAAAGCAGAAATACTATTAACTTTAGATTTAGATAATCCTGACTTAATTGATCAACTATTTTTAAAGAAAAACTTAGTAATAGCTCACATAAAAGCCGACTTTTTGTTAATCTGATCTGTAATTTTTTTACACAATTTCGACAGATAATGTTATTTTATTTACTGAAAAAAAATTCAGCCAGAATTATTTTTTTGATTTTTTATAAGCATAAATATAGAGATAAATATAATGTGGGAATTGTTTACTCACCCGTCTAACATCGTGTTTAGCATCAGTCTCTGCTTAATGTTCTTGTTTGGACTTTTTGAGATTGTGTTAACAATTTTAGGGGGTGGTTCTCAAGGCTTCTTAGATCAATTCCTACCTGAGGATGTTGGTCATAATGCAGAGCTAGGTGTAGATGCCGATGCAGGTATCGTGACACGTGTGCTCGATTGGTTGTATTTGGGTCGTATTCCACTGTTTGTATGGCTCATCATTTTCTTATGTGTCTATAGTTTGTTGGGCTTTGCTATTCAAGCCATCGTTAACCAAATGACCAGTATGATGTTCAGTGCATGGATTATTGCACCAGCCTGTATTTTTCTGTGCATGCCCTTCGTACGTTTTAGCGCAATGCTCATTGCCCGTATTTTACCCCAAGATGAAACCACTGCCATTTATAGTGATGAATTGATCGGTAGAACGGCCACGATCATTTTGGGTGATGCACGACCCCAGTCTCCTGCTCAAGCCAAAGTCAAAGATCAACACGGATTGACCCATTATATTTTGGTTGAACCTGAACAAGATGAAATTTTCAGCCAAGGTCAATCAGTGGTTTTAACCCAAAAAACAAATGTAGGCTTTCAAGCCACCATGCTCTAAATTTTGAATGAATTGATGCTCGATCAGTTCTTCAAACAACATATAAATACATTTAACGCGTCATACGTTCAGCAAATCTCGAAGTCATGATGAGTCAACAAAATACTGATTTTTAAACCAAACTTGTTAGCACTTTAGAGGGTTAACTTGAACTACAACAAAAGAGATAAACGTCCATGTTAGACATTATTCCAAGCGGTATCCTTGTTTCAGTCGGGATAATTTTTGCCGCACTTATTTTTATTGGTTTTATTATTGCTCGACTTTATCGTCGCTCAAGTAAAGAGATTTCATTTGTGCGTACAGGCTTCGGCGGTGAAAAAGTGATTTTAGGTGGCGGTGCTATTGTGCTTCCTGTGCTACATGAAATTATCCCAGTCAATATGAACACCCTACGTCTTGAAGTACGCCGTGCAGATGACCAAGCGCTGATTACACGTGACCGTATGCGTGTCGATGTGATGGCGGAGTTCTATGTCCGTGTGAAACCAACCGCAGATTCGATTGCTACCGCAGCACAAACGTTAGGTCAAAAGACCATGTCGCCAAATGAGCTTAAAAATTTGGTCGAAGGTAAATTCGTTGACTCTCTACGTGCAGTTGCCGCAGAAATGGCGATGGAAGAATTGCATGAAAAACGTGTCGACTTCGTTCAAAAAGTTCAGCAAGTGGTGTCTGAAGATTTACATAAAAACGGTTTGGAACTTGAAACCGTTTCATTAACTGGTTTAGACCAAACTGGCTTTAAATACTTTAACCCACAAAATGCGTTCGATGCTGAAGGTTTAACTAAACTGACAGAAACCATTGAAGACCGTCGTCGTAAACGTAATGCGATTGAACAAGATGCAGATCTTGCAATTAAGACCAAGAACTTAGAAGCAGAACAAGCACGTCTACAAATTTTGCGTGAAGAAGAATATGCAAAACTGCAACAAGAACGTGAAATTTCAATCCGTCGTGCAGAACAGCTTGCAGAAATTGCATCACAAGAAGCTGCTAAAAAACGTGAAGCCGAAGAAGCGCGTATTGCTGCTGAACGTGAAGTTGACTTAAAGCGTATTACTGCTGCACGTGACGTTGAAAATCAAAATATTCAAAAGTCACAAATTATTCAGCAAGCCCAAGTGGAACAAAAGAAAACCATTGAACTCGCTGAGCAAGACCGTGCAATTGCCATTGCTGAAAAATCTCGTGCTGAATCTGAAGCTAAGGCACATGCCGATCAAGCCCGTGCTCAAGCGGTAAAAGCCGAAGAAGAAGTGATTACCGTTCGTCAAATCCAACAAGCTGAACGTCAAAAAGCTGTTGAATTGGTCTCTGCGAAAGAAAAAGCGGAAAAAGATGCGATTGCCATTACTGTCGCGGCTGAAGCAGGTAAACAAGCAGCAGCAGATGATGCAGAAGCGATTCGTATTGCAGCTGAAGCCGAAGCTGAAAAAGTTCGTTTAAAAGCAAAAGGTGAAGCTGACGCAAAAGTTCTCTTGGCTCAAGCGATGGAAAAACAATACCAAGTTGATGCTGAAGGTACACGTGCAGTGAACGAAGCAAACAACGTACTGTCATCTGAACAGGTTGAAATGCAAATTCGTTTAGCGATGCTGAAATACTTACCAGAAATCATTCGCGAAAGTGTTAAACCAATGGAAAACATTGATGACATTAAGATTTTGCAAGTAAATGGTCTAAATGGTGGTCATGCAGGTTCTTGCCAAGGTGATGCTCACCACGAAGGCAGCGGCAATGTTGCCTTATCAGACCAAGTGGTGAATAGTGCCTTACGCTACCGCAGCCAGGCCCCACTGATTGATAGCTTGATGAGTGAGCTTGGTATCCAAGGTGGCGATATTAACGGTTTAACTCAGAGCTTAAACAAAAAAGCTGGTTAATTCGTTTTACACGCTAAAAAAACCGCAGCTTAATCCTGCGGTTTTTTTTATTGAGATCATCGACAAGGAAGACTTACGAGAGCTTAAATAATTCGTTCAGTACCAAATCATGACTGTAAAATGACGAAATACTGGATCACAACAAAGTGCAAACCAAATCACACTTTTAAGAATAACCCTTCCCCTGCAATCTTGCTACAATCTTCAAATTCATCATATTCTGCTTAGCTGTACTTGCTAAAACGTGCAGCAAAATATGCGATGAAAACATTTACGAATGATAATACGCTCAGTGCAAGTATAAATATGACTTCTTCCTTAAATGCCGTTACTTCCCTACGCCCCTTTAAAAAATTAATAGGTCTAATGACCTGCTTCGGTTTGGTCTTTTCAGGCTGTAGCAGTGCTGAAACGGTACGTATTACCCACCATCCTATACAAGATTTGGTCAAGCAATATGCATCAGCCAATTCTGTACATCAAACCCTGACCAATAATACACAAAAGCCAAGTACTCCTGAACGTATGCGCATTATGCATATCGACTTAGATTATGTATATGATGTCAATCAGGCTCAACAAGAACAAAATATCCGCGCATTGATTGAACGTATCCGTCACATTGAAGCCAATATGATTTTTCTACAGGCTTTTGCAGACCCTGATGCCAATGGTTCGGCTGATGCGGTGTATTTTAAAAATCGCTATATCCCAATGCGCTCAGATTTATTTCAACGTGTTTTGCATGAGATACGACAGCAGACTCAAGTAAAAACCGTATATGCATGGCTGCCTTTAATTGCGTGGGAGTTTCCGAAACAATACCCGTTGCAATATGTAAAAAGCCAAAGTGAAAAAAAAGGTTATATTCGGATATCACCCTTTGACCCGAAAAACCAACAATACACAGCAGAAATTTTTCTAGACTTTATTCAGCAAAATAAAGTAGATGGCATTATTTATCATGACGATATCACTCTCAATGATTTTGAGGATAATAGTGCAGCAGCGCTTCAGACCTACAAAACATGGGGCTTCGATCAACAATTGATTGGACAGCCAAAGCATGCGCAGCAACTTGAATTTTCACGCTACAAAACCGCCTATTTAGACCAATTTGCTGAAGGCATTAGTCAGATTTTAAAACAGCAACAACCTGAATTACATTTTGCTCGCAATATGTATGCTGAAGCTGTGCTGAACCCGAACAGTGAAAAATGGTTTAGCCAGTCCAATGCCAGCACGTATCAACATTATGATTACAACGCCATCATGGCCATGCCCTATATGGAAAAGGCAAATGACCATCGTCAGTTTTATTTAAACTTGATCGAGCGTGCCAAAAAATATGACCCCAATTTGAGCCGTACCATTTTTGAACTTCAAGTGACCGATTGGAATCATCAAAAACCTATTTCCAATCAGGAACTGACTGACACCATCCGTTTACTGGAACAGCATGGTGTGCAACATATTGGGTATTATCCAGATGATTTCGTGCAAAATCATCCAGATGTACAGCAAATAAAAAAGGCATTTGCACCTGCCCTAGCTAAGGACTGATACCAATGCCTACATCATCAGATTTAGAATCTTAGATCTAATAAAGAACGCCTGATTAGCTGTTGATTTTATAGTGTTCTAATTGACCATCATCCGTATAGTGCAAAGTGATATTTTTTGATTCTCGCATCGTGGCTATATCACTGGCTTTTACGTGAAAGCTTTTCGCCAAATCTTCATCTTGAGCATTCTCTGGCGCCTTTCTACGATCTTCCCCATGAAAACGCATCCAGTTATAACTTGCCCAAACAAATAGACAGCAAATAAAGATTCCGATTGAGAAAATCAATTTCATGATCGTTAGACTGGTCATCGGTTGGGACTGATCCATAACCTGTGAATACACCACCGTGCCTTCAAACCACCAAAACACTAGGGTTAATAGCGGTAAAAATAACCACATCCAAAGCATCCAACCGACTGCCATCAGACCATAGCCTGCTGACTTACGTTTGACGTATTCAGGTTTATCAATATATTCAGGTAATTCAAGCAATGATTCATCTTGAATAATTTTAAAATCTGAATCTGCAACCGGCTTCTGATTTTGTAAATTAACTTGGTTCATTGTTTTCCTCCCCTCTAAATCCACGGTCTGGACTGACCCAACGCGCACGCTTTTGGGTTTTAAAAATAGTCTTTGGCAAAGCAACGACCGTGGTCAGCATGGCTAAGATCCAGAAAAATAAGGGATACCAAATCACCCAAAAATAATTTCGCAGTAAGCGTTTTTTGTCGTAAGCGCGATCGATCCATAAACTCACGAGGAACTGGAATAAACAGGTCACGCCTAAAATCACTCCATACCATTGAGGTAAAAGTGATTGAATCGCCCACTCACCCGGTAATGAAAAAAATAGACCATAAAAATACAAGACAAAAATACTGAACATGACATATGCCCAGATCACGCTAATGATAGATTCGAATGCAATCGGCCACATCCGACGTAAACGCCATTTAAATATTTTAGGTAAATAGGCAAATAGTACTTCGATGCCGCCTTGAGCCCAACGTAAACGTTGTTTCCAAAGTCCATTAAATGTTTCTGGCATATAGATATAGCAAAGGGCTTGCGGTACATAGTGCAAATCCCAATGATCAAACTGCAAACGCCATGACACATCAATATCTTCTGTTATCATGTCATCACGCCAATAACCAATGCGGTCTAGTGCCTTTTTTCTGAAACCTGCAATTGCACCTGATACTGTAAAAATACGACCATAAGTTCTTTGAGAGCGCTTGATTAAGCCAATAATCGAAGAAAATTCACCGACCTGAATTTTACCCAAGATGCTTGAACGGTTCACAATACGTGGATTACCGGTTACAGCGCCCACGCGTGGAAAACTGGTCAGATGATGCATCATCCAAAGTGCCGAATGCGGATGCAGCAATGCGTCACCATCTATACAGATCAAGTATTCAAATTGGCTGACCATCGCGCCTGCACGTAATGCATACGCTTTACCCTGATTCTCAGCCAAATGCACCACACGCAATTTAGGATATTCGAGTACCAATTGATCTAGAATTTCAGCGGTTCGATCTTTGCTGCCATCATTCACCGCTATCACTTCAAAATTTGGATATTGGCTCTGCATCGCATATCGAATCGTGTCTCGTACCTGTGCTTCTTCATTAAAGCAAGGCACAATGATGCTACAGCCTTGCTCAGTTGGCACGGGAAGTTCAGGTTGTTTCCATTCACGCTTTAAGTAGAACCACACGCCTCCAGCAATCCAAATCCACGCCATAAACAAGGGATATAGGAAAGCAAAGGCAAAAAACAGATCGTTAAAACTCAGTTCCCATTCTTGCATTACTGACCTCCTTGTATATACGGATCACGGTAAGTCAGTGGACTGCCATTCAAGCTGATGCTTTGATATAGGTGATGTTGAACGCGTTCGCCATCCTGAAGCTGATAATTATTCAGTCCGATTTTTTGAACCGATGCTGCGCGTAAAGCCTGATAGTTTTGCTGATACTGTGTCCAATCTTTCTCGCTCATATTTGGATTGATATCCAAACTGACAATCAAACGTTGCTTTTGCTCTGTATTCAAAGTCTTCAATGCGGACATAAAAGCTTTAAAACTTTGCGGATGCTGACCCGGGTTAATACTTAAATACAGAAAGTCCGATGCTGTTTGTGCACGAGTCACCAACGGTTTTAATCCAGAAAATTGATGTCCAGTTAAATTCACTTTAAGTGCAGTTTGGTTATCATTACTAATATTGGAATAAAAATGCGCTTGCGCCTTACTACGCTCTTTAATTGCAATAATTTTTTGCACTTGCTCGGTACATGCGGTTGACCACTGTGCTGAATGAATTGCACAGTCCAAGCTGTTACCGGTGTTAATAATTAAACCTTCAAGCGAACTATTGTTTTTCAATAGATCTGCCGTTAGGTCTGCTAGATTAATCCCCTGCTGTAGCTCCAAACTGATTGGAAGCTGTGCATAGACTCGATTACCAATTCGTGTACGAGCTTGCCATACGGTACGATTCAGTAAATCTTGCTGCATCGGCAGTTTTGAATTTGGGAAAAATAAGGCATCAATTTTACCGTCACCATCATGATCAACTGCGGCATTTAAAAGCAATGTATTAGTTTTTAACGCATTGACCTGATCTAATAATCTCCCTAATTTCTGATCTGATTGCTCATCCGTTGGCGCTTGTAATTCAGTCAAATTAAAATTCAGGAATGTTTTACGTTGTTTATAAGGCGCACGAGCTTCAACGATAAAGTCTTCCATATTTTGGTGGATAAACTCTGGTGTTGGGTTATCCATAATCAAGGCACGCTGATAGGTATGCACTGAATCTGCCTGACTGACCACATTACCTAAGCTAAAGGACATGGGCAGTCCTGCTTGACGTGCATATCCCTCAATTTCCGGTGTAACTGCACCGTATGGCCAGAAGATTGCCATACTATGAATACCCAGTTGACGATCGAGTTCTTGTTTAGATTTCTTCAAATCTTGCACAATACGCTGCTCAAACTCAGCATCGGTTTCATAACGATTTTGAGCTGGAAAATACTGACGTGTAATCGCAGCAGGTTCCATATTTTTTTGTGGGTTTGCCAAAATACCATGATGCAGATCATCCGAATGCGATACAAATTCGGCATATCCCGACTTTTGCATTTCCCGCATTTGATCCCAATTCATCAAATTACCCACACCATAAGCTTCATAAGCATCTTTGGTATTGCCATTAATCCAACTTGTTGGAATAGCAAAAACTGCAGGAAATTGATATTGCTTTAACAATGGAAATACTTTGCTATAACTACTTAGCGCACCATCATCAAAGGTTAATAACAGCGCCTTTTCAGGTAGCTTTTTCTTTTGTAAGCGAGCCTGCATGACATCTTCTAAACGAATGGGTTGCCAACCTTCTCGTTTAATCCACGCAAAATATTGCCCAAGATTTTGCGTACTAATCGCATATACATCTCGATCACCACGTTTGGCAACATCATCTCGAACATCATGAAAGGTCAGCGTTACAAATTGGTTATGTGCGGTACTTTCTTCAAGTTCAGGCATCGCCAAATTTGCAGTTTTTGGCACATTATTGTCAGCAAAAAGATATGTCGTACTGATGGGCAAAGTCACAGCTAGAACTAAGCTTTGCTTCAACATGCAGTGTATTAATGTATTTTTCATTAGAAGCGCCCCTCAAATCCAACAACTGCATAGCTACGATCTTCATCTTTTCCGTCATACGGATGTGAACCCCAACCTATGCCGTAGTTCAATTTCCACGTGCGTGAGAGCTGCCAATCATGTTGATAATACAAATTATAAATCGGACGACTTGAGTAGCCTTTTTGTCCGAATGTACCGATAGTTGCTGCAAAGTGCTGGTTAAAATGACGTTCATAATCACGCCATGTCATCCAATCATGTTCCAATGTCACTTCAGCGCTATAGCTATGTTCAGGATTAAAATAAGGCACATCAACCGAATCATTTTTTCCGTAATAACCACGCAGTGTTGCCGCAGAAATATGATGCGGGGATTGTTGGAATTGTTGTTTAAAGTATCCAGAGAGTTCTTGGCGTAGATTTCCATCATCAATATCGGTCAATTGATAACTTGCGCCTGCCTTACGTGATTCATTTTGTTGCCAGTTCAGTGCAAAACGATAAGCCTGCCCTTCATGATCCTGTGCCAAAGATTGCAATGGAATATCCGCTTGGCTGTCATAACCTAGTGCATAGCTCCAATGATCATTCAGCCAATGTGACCAATCAAATTGCACACCAAAACGGTCGCCATCGGTGCTTTGAGAGAATAATGCAGATGCAGCTTTACGATCCGAAGCCCACTCTAAACCCATGCCAATCCTTTGGTCTTTTAATTTGCCAGACTCATACTTCGACCAACGATTGCTATGGTCTGCAAAGAGTCGATAATTATCGTAAAACCATGGGCTATTGATACGCGTCCAGTTTTCCTGTTCACGTGAACCTTTCAGGCGATTTTGTACACGAGGATCATCAGACTCACTTTTCGCAAAGGTACTTTGATGTTGAATTGACGCACGATTCCGATCATCCAATTCTTTTTTACTTTGTTTTACGCCCGTATCATCACCGACATGGCTGACCATATATTGATTGAGTTCACGCCAAGCTTGAATTTGACTCAAGGCTTGGAAATTCTGCATGCGGTTAATTTGCGTTCCCTGTGAAATGGGCTCCAAGCTATTCTGCTGTGCCAAAGTGTGCTGGGATTGCTCTGGTTTTTCACGCCAACGTTGAATTAATGCCAAATTATTTTGATACCCGATATTGCCGGGAGCCTTTGCGGTTAAGTCATTAAAGTAACGTTCAGCTTTTTCATGTTCATTGCGATAAGCATAGTTCAATCCCTTCAACGCAATAAATTCAGTACGATCATCGTGTGGCGCCTTATCCACCCCTTTCGCATTACTATAAACAAAGGTCGGCAACTGTTTGTCCATAGTGTCGATTAACTGATTGGCTTGTTTAAATTTTTCTTGTTCGATCAAGCTATAATACAAACCAGCATAGACGTTATAGTCAGCATAATTTTTTTCAGCAAATAAACTCTGATATAAAGGCTCAGCTTTTTCAGGTTGACGTAATTTTAAATAACTGTCTGCCAAAGCATGTCGTACATAAGCAGGCATTTCTTTAGCTGTTTGACCGGTTTTTTCTACTTGTGCCAGCGCCTGCTTTGAAGCATTACGTGCATTTAAGGCATAGATATATTCATAATAAAATTTACGTTTACTGGCTTCATCTGCAGGAAGTGACTCTTCATAAGCACTCATTTCAACCAGAACACGATCTAGTGGTTCAAATGCCGTTGCCCCACGCTTCATATCAAACGCATTTTTTGAGGCTTGAATGCCTTGTTGGATACGCTGTGAGAACTCATTCATCTTAAGCAAATGTTGCAACACTGGCTTAGAACTATTGAGTCCATTGGCCTGAATATAGCTTTGCGCAGTGGCAAAATCGCTATTTTGCAATAGAGCCAATATATACTGTTCTTGGGTATCAGTATTTGGCTGTTTTTCTAGCGCATATTTCGCTGCATTGAGAGATTCAGCAGGCATATCCAATAACCGATAGGCATAGGCCAATTGCGAAAGATAATCTGCACCAAGCGACTGTAAGTTGAGATTTGCCAGTTTTTGTTTTGCTTGATCTTTTTGACCTGATTCTGCCAGCAACACACCCTGCCAAATCAACCACTGTTCCGATTGATCCTGCTGATAAAATTTTTGTGCCCACTGTAAGGCTTGATCATATTGTTTAAGATCACGTAAAGCTTTGATGACACTGACTTTGCCATAATCTGGAAACGTATCTGGATTAATCTGCGCCAAGTAAGTCACATCTCTAGAGCTAAAGGTTGCATTTGCATAACGCAGGAGCGTGTAATCTGCAATGAGCTTCTGATTTTCAGGATGTTGCGCTAATAAAACTTGTAATTGGTTAAATCCCTGATCCAATTTACCGACACTGATATCCGCAACACTTTGTTCTCTTTGCTGATCAATATTATCAACTGCAAATACAACCGTAGGAAGGCTCGAAAAAATCGACAAGAAACATAGACGAGATAAATAAGATTTATAAATCATGATTATTCACGTTAGAAGAGTAATTATTCATCAAATTAAATTAATGTGATGTATTTCACATTATATCATATTTTGACCGATTAAATTTGGTTAATTATTCATACTAAAGTGTTAATAATGAATGAGAATATGCTAATTTTATAGATTTTCTTTACTATTCAACCACTATTATTAAATAAAAATAAAAAAACCCCTCATTTGAGGGGTTTTTATTAACAGAAACTTACCGTACTTAAGCAAGACCTTTAGACTTTAAAACTTCGTACATAGTCGAGCCTAATTCAGCAGGACTACGGGTATAGGCCATACCGGCTTTTTCAAAGGCAGCGAATTTCTCTTCTGCTGTGCCTTTACCACCCGAAATGATTGCGCCTGCATGTCCCATACGTTTACCTTTTGGTGCAGTCACACCCGCGATATAACCGACAACAGGCTTAGTTACATTCGACTGGATATATTCAGCCGCTTCTTCTTCTGCTGTACCACCAATCTCACCAATCATGATGATCGCTTCAGTTTGCGGGTCGTCTTGGAACAGCTTTAAGCAATCAATTTGGTTCATTCCCGGAATTGGATCTCCCCCAATACCGATACACGTCGACTGACCTAGACCCAGCTTCGTGGTTTGCGCTACAGCTTCATAGGTCAGAGTCCCTGAACGCGAGATAATGCCGATTTTACCCGGCTGATGAATATGCCCCGGCATAATACCGATCTTACATTCACCCGGAGTAATAATCCCTGGACAGTTCGGACCAATTAGACGTGCATTGTTACCATAGGTTTCTAGGTAACGTTTCGCTTTTAGCATATCAAGTGTCGGCACACCTTCCGTAATCACAACGATCAGCTCTACACCTGCATCTATAGATTCAATAATTGAATCTAGGACAAATGGTGCAGGTACATAAATCGAGGTTGCCGTTGCACCCGTTTCACGCACCGCTTCTTTCATGGTATTAAATACGGGTAGATTCAAATGTTGTGTGCCGCCTTTACCCGGAGTCACCCCACCGACCACTTTTGTGCCGTAAGCAATTGACTGTTCAGAATGGAATGTGCCGTTTTTACCGGTAAAACCTTGTACCAATACTTTGGTGTCTTTATTAACTAATACGCTCATGATCTCTACTCCCTTAGCCTTTTACCGCAGCAACAATTTTTTCTGCAGCATCAGCCAAGCCATTTGCAGAAATCAATTTCAAACCTGATTCATCAAGTAATTTTGCACCCAACTCTGCATTGTTCCCTTCTAAACGAACAACCACAGGTACAGCCACATTTACTTCTTGAACCGCTGCAATAATTGCTTCAGCAATCATGTCACAACGTACAATTCCGCCAAAAATATTAATTAATACACCCTGCACAGAACTATCCGCCAAAATGATTTTAAAGGCTTCAATTACGCGTTCTTTGGTCGCGCCGCCGCCGACATCTAGGAAGTTTGCAGGTTGACCACCATAGAGTTTAATAATGTCCATGGTTGCCATCGCTAGGCCAGCACCATTGACCATACAGCCAATATTGCCTTCTAAGGCAACATAGTTCAGATCAAATTCTGATGCTTTCAGCTCACGCTCATTTTCTTGCGTTTTATCGCGTAGTGCTGCGATTTCTGGTAAGCGATATAAAGCATTTGAGTCGATACCAATTTTTGCATCCACACATAAAATCTCGCCATTTTCACGTACGGATAACGGGTTAATTTCAAATAAAGCAAAATCATTTTCAATAAATGCTTGATAAGCCGCAGACATGATTTTGACAAATTGATTCACTTGACCATCTTTTAGGTTTAAAGCAAACGCCACTTCACGTGCTTGGAATGGTAACAATCCAACCAGAGGATCAACTTCAACTTTAATAATTTTTTCAGGCGTTTCTTCTGCAACTTTCTCAATTTCAACACCGCCTTCAGTCGATGCCATAAAGGTCACACGACGGCTAGAACGGTCAACTACAGCACCTAGGTACAATTCACGCTCTACAGGATAAACATCTTCGGATACCAAAATACCGCTGACGGGTTGACCTAATGCATCTGTTTGATAAGTGACTAAGCGTGAGCCGACCATTTGGTTCACATAATCAGTGGCTTCTTGTGCAGATTTTACGACTTTAACGCCGCCTGCTTTACCACGACCACCTGCATGCACTTGGGCTTTGAGTACCGCAAACTTACCACCCAGTTGCTCAAAAGCTTTGACTGCTTCTTCTGCGGTAGTTACAAATACGCCTTCTTGGACTGGCATACCATATTTTTTTAATAACGCTTTAGCTTGATATTCGTGTAGATTCATTGAACAACCTTTTACTCTTTCTTCGCTTTGTTATGACCCATTAAAGCCCAGACATCCGTCAAAGCAGCTTTAACCTTTTTAAATCTTAAAATATTTCTTATCTTTATTTTTAGATGATTATTCAAATTAAAACAACCATCTGAAACAAAAAAGAGCGGCCTAAGCCGCTCTTTTTACATCTTATTTACGTTTACGCTGAATCGCGTGAATTGCACGTCCATCGACTGCAAGTGCAGCTTCGTGAACGACTTCAGAGAATGTCGGGTGACCGAAAGTCATTAACTGTAGGTCTTCAACACTTGATACGAACTCAAGTGCGATCATACCTTGGTGTACGATATCAGACGCTGCAGGTCCAATCACGTGCATACCGAGTAGACGATCTGTCTTCGCATCAGCAACAAACTTAACAAAGCCTGCGTTTTCACCAGCAGCCATTGCACGACCATTTGCAGCGAAACCAAATTGACCTGTTTTAACTTCGTGGCCTTTTTCTTTCGCTTGCTCTTCTGTTAAACCAACCCACGCCGCTTCTGGGTGTGTGTAAATTACAGAGATGATAGTGTCATAGTTCACTTGAGCTGCATGACCGTGGATACGCTCAACAGCCATTACACCTTCTTCCATTGCTTTATGTGCAAGCATTGGACCACGTACCAAGTCACCAATTGCGTATACACCTTCAACTGAAGTTGCACACCAATCGTTTACTTCAACTAGACCGCGCTCAGTGAGTTTAATGCCTGAATCTTCAGCCAATAAACCTTCTGCATATGCTTTACGGCCCACACAAACGATCAATTTATCGAAAGTTTGAGTTTTGTCTTCGCCACCTTGAGTGTACTTAACAGTAACTTCACGGCCATTCACTTCTGTACCAGCAACTTTAGCGCCAACACGGATATCAAGACCTTGTTTAGTCAATACTTTTTGGTAGTCTTTTGCCAAAGCCTTATCAGCCATTGGCAAGAATGCATCCATTGCTTCAAATACAACAACTTCAGCACCTAGACGACGCCATACTGAACCAAGTTCAAGACCAATGACACCCGCGCCGATTACGCCAAGACGTTTAGGCACTTCTGGGAACTCAAGCGCACCAGTAGAGTCAACAATAATGTCTTGGTCTACAGGAGCAACTGGAATATTGACTGGCACAGAACCCGATGCAAGGATTACATATTTAGGTTCTAAAATTTGAGTTTCACCTTCGTGAGATACAAACTCAACTTTCTTACCTGCAAGTAATTTACCTGTACCTTTTAACCATTCGATACCATTGCCTTTAAGTAGGCCATCAATACCCATCGTCAATTGGTTAACAATTTTGTCTTTACGATCAAGCAGTTTTGCAAGATCAAATTTCACTTCACCAGTCGTAATACCGTGGTCATCTAAGTGATGAACAGTATCTTCATAGCGGTGAGATGAATCAAGTAATGCTTTAGATGGGATACAACCCACGTTTAAGCAAGTACCACCTAAAGATGGTTTACCTTTATGAATACGTTTTTCAATACAAGCTACTTTAAAGCCTAATTGAGCAGCGCGGATAGCAGCTTCATAACCACCAGGACCGCCACCAATAACAACTAAATCAAATTGAGACATGTGTATCTCCAAAAATGGGCTTAGAGGATCGCTCTAAGCCCATTGCATTATTCTGAAGTATTAAAGATCAAGGATTAGCTTAGCTGGTTCTTCTAACAATTCTTTGATTGTTACAAGGAAGCCTACTGCTTCTTTACCATCGATTAGACGGTGGTCATAAGAAAGCGCTAAGTACATCATTGGCAAGATTTCAACTTGACCATTTACAGCCATAGGACGTTCTTGGATTTTATGCATACCCAAAATCGCAGTTTGTGGCGTATTTAAGATAGGTGTAGAAAGCAAAGAACCGAAAGTACCACCATTAGTAATAGTGAATGTACCGCCAGTCATATCTTCGATACCCAATTTACCATCACGCGCTTTACCAGCGTATGCACGGATACCGTTTTCAACTTCAGCATAGTTCATGCGGTCAGTATCACGAAGAACTGGAACTACGAGACCACGGTCACTTGATACAGCAACACCGATGTCGTAGAAACCGTGGTAAACGATGTCATTGCCATCAATCGATGCGTTTACAGCTGGGTAGCGTTTAAGTGCTTCAGTTGCTGCTTTAACAAAGAATGACATGAAGCCAAGACGTGCACCATGACGCTTTTCAAAAGCATCTTTGTATTGCGCACGCATTTCCATGATTGGTTTCATGTTTACTTCGTTGAACGTAGTCAACATTGCAGTTTCTTGAGTTGCAGCAAGTAGACGTTCAGCAACACGCTTACGAAGACGAGTCATAGGAACACGTTTTTCGATACGTTCACCAACAGCAACGCTTAATGGCGCAGCAGCAGGAGCAGCTGGTTTAGCTTGATGGTTTGCAACATCTTCTTTAGTGATGCGACCGCCACGACCAGTGCCAGCAACGTCAGCAGCAGCAATGCCAGACTCAGTCAATGCTTTACGCACTGCAGGAGCTTGATCAGCAACAGGTTGAGCACGTTCAACAACAGGAGCAGCGCCCGCTTGAGTTTGCGCAGCAGCTTGTTCTACTTTCTCTTCTGATTGAACAGCTTGAGTTTGAGCAGCGCCAGAAGCAGCACCTTCTTCAAAAGTCGCAATCACCTCAGCAGAAAGAACTGTATCGCCTTCGTTTTTAACGATTGCAGAAATCGTACCGTCAGCAGGAGCTACAACTTCTAAAACAACTTTATCTGTTTCAATATCACAAATCACTTCGTCACGTGATACTGCTTCACCTGGTTGTTTGTGCCAAGTTGCAACTGTACCGTCAGCAACTGACTCTGGGAATACCGGTGCTTTAATTTCGGTTGCCATTATTAAGAATCTCCTGTTATTCAGCTACGATAGCTAAAGCATCATTTACGAGCTGAGCTTGTTGTTTTGCGTGCAAATATGGTGAACCACAAGCCGGTGCAGCAGAAGCTTCACGACCTGCATAACTAATACGAACTTGTTTGCCCGCTTTCATCACGTCGTCATAAAGACGCGGAGCGATGAATAACCATGCACCTTGGTTCTTCGGTTCTTCTTGAGCCCAAACCAATTCTTTAACGTTTGGATATTGTGCCAGAACTTCAGCAAGACGTGCTTCTGGATACGGATACAATTGTTCAATACGAACGATTGCTGTGTTGTTCAATTCTTTTTCACGACGTTTTTCAAGTAAGTCGTAGTAAACCTTACCACCACAAAGCACTAGACGAGTTACGTCTGACTTGTTGATATTGTCGATTTCATCGATCACAGTTTGGAATGAACCATTTGCAAGTTCTTCTAATGTAGAGGTTGCAAGTTTGTGACGAAGAAGAGACTTCGGTGAAGTCACGATCATTGGTTTACGGATTGGACGAAGTGCTTGACGACGCATCGCATGGTAAATCTGCGCTGGTGTAGTCGGTGTGATCACTTGCATGTTTTCTTCAGCACATAGCTGTAAGAAACGCTCTAAACGAGCTGATGAATGCTCAGGACCTTGACCCTCAAAGCCATGTGGAAGAAGCATAGTCAGACCGCATACACGTTCCCACTTAGTTTCGCCAGACGCGATGAACTGATCGATTACAACCTGTGCACAGTTTGCGAAGTCACCAAATTGCGCTTCCCAAATGACAAGGCTCTTTGGAAGAGTCGTTGCATAACCGTATTCGAATGCAAGAACCGCCATTTCTGACAATAATGAGTCATAAATAGCTGTACGTGGTTGGTTTTCTTTCAAGTTACATAATGGAATGTAAGTTGAACCATCTACTTGGTTATGAAGTTTTGCATGACGGTGTGAGAATGTACCACGACCAACGTCTTCACCTGTTAAACGAACAAGGAAACCTTCATCTAGAAGAGACGCGTAAGCTAATGTTTCAGCAGCACCCCAGTTCAATGGCATTTCACCAGTCTGCATTTTCAGACGGTCATCAATCACTTTTGCAACCTGACGTTGCATCACGAAGCCTTCTGGAAGCTCGCGCATTTTCGCACCAAGCTCTTTTAGACGTTCGATTGGGAAAGTGGTATCCCATTTGTCTGTGTATTCGTGGCCTAGGTAAGGTTTCCAGTCCACAAACATTTTTGTATTTGGCTCAAGTACCAACGCATTTGCAACGTGTTTACCTGCTTCAAGGTCAGAACGATACTGTTCAACCATTGCATCAGCAGAAGCGCGATCAATAACACCTTCTTGTACAAGCTTGTCAGCATAAAGCGTACGTGTAGTCGCTTTTTTATTGATGATTTGATACATCATTGGCTGAGTTGCAGCTGGCTCGTCGGCTTCGTTATGACCACGACGACGGTAGCAGAACATATCGATTACAACGTCTTTACGGAATGTATGACGGAAATCGTGTGCCAATTGAGAAACAAATAATACAGATTCAGGATCATCACCGTTCACATGGAAGATCGGTGCTTGGATCATTTTCGCGATGTCAGTACAGTATTCTGTAGAACGCGCATCACGTGGGTCAGACGTTGTGAAACCAACTTGGTTGTTCACGACGATATGAACTGTACCACCCACGGTATAACCGCGAGTTTGTGACATTTGGAAAGTTTCTTGGTTTACACCTTGACCTGCAAATGCAGCATCACCGTGAACGATGATTGGTAATACATCATCACCACCGATATCTTTACGACGTACTTGACGTGCGCGTACAGAACCTTCAACTACAGGTCCAACGATTTCTAAGTGTGATGGGTTAAACGCTAATGCCAAGTGAACTTCGCCACCCGGAGTCATTACGTTTGAAGAGAAACCTTGGTGGTATTTAACGTCACCAGAGCCTTTTTTATGAAGTGATTTACCTTCGAACTCACCAAATAGATCAGCCGGGTTTTTACCCATGATGTTTACAAGAAGGTTTAAACGGCCACGGTGAGGCATACCGATAACCACTTCTTTACAGCCTACTGAACCTGCGCGTTGAATAAGTTCATTCACCATAGGAATGAAAGATTCACCACCCTCAACACCGAAACGTTTCGCACCAACGAATTTGTTACCAAGATATTTTTCTAGGCCTTCAGCTGCAGTTAGACGTTCAAGGATATGTTTTTTCTGGTCTGCAGTGTAGCCAAATTGACCACGAGTACCTTCAAGGCGTTGTTGAATCCAACGTTTTTCTTTTGTATCAACAATGTGCATGTATTCAACACCAATCGAAGCGGTATAAGTTGCTTCCATTGCTTGAACCATTTCACCAAGTGTTGCTTCAGACTTACCGATTGCAAGGTTACCTGTATTAAACACAGTATCTAAGTCAGACTGAGTTAGACCGTGCGCAGCAAGATCTAGATCAGGCACGATTTCACGTTTTGCAAGACCAAGTGGATCTAATTTTGCGTTTTGATGACCACGGTTACGGTATGCAGCGATCAACTGTAATACACCGATTTGACGGCGTTCATGCTCAGAACTTACTGCACTTTGCACTACAGGCTGAACACGGCTTGAATTACGGCCTAATAATAGGAATTGCTCACGTACATTGCTGTGTGGTTGATCACCTTTCGGGAATTTATCGAAGTATTCACGCCAATCAGCCTCTACTGAGTCTGGAGCCGTTAGATACTGCTCATAAAGTTCTTCAATATACGCTGCACTGTCAGCGCTAAGTTCAGTGTCAAGACGCAGTGCGTCAGCAACTTCTTGCATTTGTGGACCCATTTCCTATTGCAAAACATTTCAGGATGCTTTTTAAGCGAACCCATGATTAGTAATGTCAAATTGGTAATATGACATTAGTCCCCATTAGGCTTAAGCCTTGAGGCGTTATCACTACATTAGGATTACCCAATGTGATTAATGAACAATAACGCCCTCAGCGGCATCATTACTCATTGAGAAATACCCGACCTAAATCGAGCAATTTTTGCAAATCATCTTAGAAAAAATAAATTTTTCGCAATTATCTTTTCTAAAACGACTTTATTAACATTTATATACCTTCTACAGCGCTTAAATTGTAGAAAAAATGTACCTAATTCAAAGTCATTTTTTACATATAGTGATACTCTAAATGCTAACACGTTCGAGCATTTTCAATTGATTTTTTTGACACATACCTCTCATAAATTAGCGAAATACACTGTTTGTATTTTCATCTATGATATGGTGCTACATATAAAATGATCTTTCAATTAAGACAAAAGTCTACGTTCGATTTTTACCTCATCTCATATACAAAAACAAAAGAGAGCTGACATTCCTATCCTCTCTCTTTTTACTACGTTACATAATAACATCTTCTAATCCTTTTGACAGACTTGAACGAGCGTTTCATCAATAAATAACCATTTATCTATCACTTTATACTTTTAATTCACTACGTTTCTATGAAATCCATTTATAGCACTCTGCAATGACAGCGAATAACTTTCACTATCATCATTTTTATATATGACAAAAAAAAGCGCACCCAATGGTGCGCTTCTTTTTACTGCTAAATCTATTAACCAAGATCTAAAAGCATATTACGGATGTGACCGATTGCTTTAGTTGGGTTAAGACCCTTAGGACATACAGATACACAGTTCATGATACCTTTACAACGGAACAATGAGAATGGGTCGTCAAGACGAGCCAAACGCTCTTGAGTTGCTGTATCACGAGAGTCAATGATGAAGCGATATGCGTTCAACAATGCTGAAGGACCCAAGAACTTGTCTGGGTTCCACCAGAATGATGGACATGAAGTTGAACAACATGCACAAAGAATACATTCGTACAAACCATCTAAATGTTCACGCTCTTCAGGAGACTGCAAACGCTCTTTTGGAGGCGCAGGCTGATTGTTGATTAGGAACGGATGGATTTTATTGTACTGATCGTAGAACTGATTCATATCTACAACCAAATCTTTAATTACTGGAAGACCTGGAAGTGGACGAATTGTGATCACTTCAGGTAAGTCGTTTAGGTTCCAAAGACACGCCAAACCATTTTTACCATTAATGTTTACACCATCAGAACCACAAATACCTTCACGACATGAACGACGGAATGTTAATGATTCGTCTTGAACTTTTAATGCTAGAAGTGCATCAAGCAACATACGATGCTTATCAGTCAACTCTAGTTTAAAAGTTTGCATGTACGGAGCTGCATCCTTATCAGGATCGTAGCGGTAGATATTAAATGTACGAGTACCTCTACTCATCTTACTTCTCCCAATTAGAATGTACGTGGTTTAGGCGGAATAGCATCTACAGATAAAGGCTTGTAACGTACTGGTTTGTACTCAAGACGGTTATCTACAGAGAACCATAAAGTGTGTTTCATCCACTCATCATCACGACGACCGTATGGGTAGTCAGCATGATCAGGTGGTAATTCAAAATCTACCACTGTATGCGCACCACGACATTCTTTACGTGCAGCCGCAGAAATCAGTGTCGCTTTCGCAACTTCATACAGGTTTTCAACTTCTAGAGCTTCAACACGCGCTGTGTTAAATACTTTAGATTTGTCTTTCAAGTGAATGTTACGTACACGTGGTTCGAGCGCAAGAATCTGTTTCACACCCTCTTCAAGAAGTGCAGATGTACGGAATACACCAGCGTGATCTTGAACGATGTCACGGATTGCATCTGCAACTTCTTGAGCATTTTCACCAGAAGTTGATTCATCAAGATGACGAACACGATTCAAAGTTTTTTCAAGAACAGTTGTAGGAAGCGGTGCATATTCATCACCGTGGTGTTTAGTTACATAGTCAACAATATGTTCACCAGCAGCTTTACCAAATACAACCAAGTCAAGCAATGAGTTTGTACCTAGACGGTTAGCACCGTGTACAGATACACATGAACATTCACCAATTGCATAGAAACCTTTCACTGGTTTAGTGAAATCACGGTCACCCGCATTGTGTGAGTACACACCAGTTTCTTTATTGTAGTTCGCAACCAAAGCTTCAGTTTCACGAGATACAGGAACAACCACTTGACCATGAATATTTGTAGGAATACCACCCATTTGGTAATGGATTGTAGGTACTACAGGAATTGGCTCTTTAGTGATGTCAACGTTCGCGAATTTCTTACCAATCTCAAATACAGATGGAAGACGTTTCATGATTGTTTCAGCACCAAGATGCGTCATATCAAGCAAGATGTAGTCTTTCTTAGGACCACAGCCACGACCTTCTTTAATTTCTTGGTCCATAGAACGTGATACAAAGTCACGAGGCGCCAAGTCTTTCAGTGTCGGAGCATAACGCTCCATGAAAGGCTCACCAGCATCGTTACGAAGGATCGCACCTTCACCACGACAACCTTCTGTCAACAATACGCCTGCGCCCGCAACACCTGTTGGGTGGAATTGCCAGAATTCCATATCTTGTAATGGAATACCTGCACGAGCTGCCATACCAAGACCGTCACCAGTATTAATATAAGCATTAGTAGATGCACGGTAAACACGACCAGCACCACCAGTAGCGAACAATGTTGCTTTACCTTGGAATACTGCAATTTTACCTGTTTCTTGGTCAATTGCTGTCACACCAAGCACATCACCCTCTTCATTACGGATCAAATCAAGTGCGATCCATTCAACGAAGAATTGAGTACCCATTTTCACGTTGCTTTGATAAAGCGTATGAAGAAGAGCGTGACCTGTACGGTCGGCAGCAGCACATGCACGTGGAACTGGTTTTTCACCATAGTTCGCAGCATGACCACCAAACGGACGTTGGTAAATTGTGCCGTCAGCGTTACGGTCAAATGGCATACCTAGGTGTTCAAGCTCATATACAACTTGAGGCGCTTCACGAGTCATAAACTCAATTGCGTCTTGGTC
Organism: Acinetobacter sp. YH12064; assembly: GCF_013419735.1. Taxonomy (NCBI): domain Bacteria; kingdom Pseudomonadati; phylum Pseudomonadota; class Gammaproteobacteria; order Moraxellales; family Moraxellaceae; genus Acinetobacter; species Acinetobacter sp. YH12064. The sequence goes on along the minus strand of NZ_VOZP01000006.1, from coordinate 74,466 downwards.
ACCTAACCAGTCAGAACCTTTAACTGTATCGTAGAAGTGGTAGTGCCAGTTATCTTCTTGCATGTTACCAAGAGATGCACCAATACCACCCTGCGCTGCAACAGTGTGTGAACGAGTTGGGAATACTTTAGTCAGTACAGCAACTTTCAAACCAGCTTGAGCAAGTTGGTAAGAAGCACGCATACCTGAACCACCACCACCAACGATGACTGCATCGAAAGTTAGGTGTGGAATATTTGTGTAATCTTCTTTAGGGGTTATAGCGCCCATGATATTTTCCTATCAATTTGCCCAAAAAATCTGGATCGCCCAGATCGCGTATGCAAATACTGCAACAATTACTGCAGAAGTCAGCACTAAACGCAGACCGTTTGCTGAAGGACCCATTTGACGAGTAGTCACATAGTCAGTGAATACTTGCCACATACCAATCCAAGCATGCGCAACAAGAGATAAGACAGACAATAAAGATAAAATCTTCATTGGTGTTGTCATCATAAAGCCATACCATTGCTCAAAAGTGAATCCGCTATTGCAAAGGATCCAACCCAGCACAACAATAGTATAAACAGCCAATACAACGGCACTTACACGTTGGATAAACCAATCGCGCGAACCTGATCCTGTTAAACCTGTAGCACTTTTCATTAGAGAACAATCCATACAAATGCTGCAACAATACCGATTGCAGACAAGATCAATGAAATAGTAGCTGCGATACGACCACTTTGAAGTTCTTCAGCAACGCCAAGATCTGCAAATAGATGCTTGATACCACCAATAAGGTGATAAATTAAGCCGGCTACAAATACCCATACGACAAAACGCACAATAAAGCTATCAAACACAGCTTGAACTTGCGCAAAACCTTCAGGTGAAGATAAAGATTTGTCTAAAATCCAAAGAAGGACCGGTACGAGTAAAAATACGATAACACCTGATAGACGGTGTAAAATTGATGCAATAGCCACAGGGGATTTTAAGTTTACGTCTAAAACTTGACCCATGGACAAATTGACAGGTCTGTTGCTTTTCACAGCGGGCATCCTGTAAGTAAAAACTCCATCCGGAGTTTGTTGGAATTAATTCGTAGGAAAGCTAGCATAGTCAGACATTACAATATAATAAACTCTGCAGCTGTCTGATCTTATAAACGACAGGGAATTATAAAACGTGAACTTTCAAAACACAAACGAAGACAATTAGGAATTTTGCAAAATATCCTTAAATAAGAATCATTAACAATAACTTTTCTAAAAACAAATACCTTATTTATCTAAGAAAATCATACTATGTTGTTGGTTTTAATCAGTTAAATGTAAATCTCACTTATTGTTTTTGTGTGTATATGGCGATTTAAACTTTTAGACTAAAGATGAACAAATCTAAATCTTTCTTTTCCCATTACATTTTAAAATCTTCCAGCACATTCGCCAAGCCATAATTATAAAAATAAATGTGCATCATTTTCTCAAATGATAAAACTGAAAGATCATGAAACGAAATAAGTACTTAGTCTGTGCATAAAAATCTCAGCAACAGCAAATCTGTTTAATAAAACTCCATTTTTTACCTTTCCAATGACAAAAATGTTCATTTATTGATCTTTTAAAGGCGTTTAATTAACTATTTTTTAACCAAACGAACTTTTTTTTAAGTACGATTAAGTCGTTTTAATTATGAATAAGAAAAAAGCAATTTAGAGCCACAGATGTGTGTAAGTTACGAAAATTATAATAATTTAATGAAATAGCGGTCTTGTAATTCATATTTGTTTCAGAGTTTTTAAGAATTAAAAATTGCTTACAATTAAGGCAATAGGCTTTTTTTAATCTGCACCTCCCCTGCAATTTGACTTATTATACTGCGTCGGCACTGTGATTTTACTCATTTTTTAAGCGGATGAATTGTGCTTCATTTCAAGGAATGATCCTCAATTTATATCCATAAGTATAATTGACAAAATTTCAGTTCCCTCTAATCTTAGAGCAAATTTTTGATCTGTCTGATTCTCGCATTAAAAGATTAGTACTGAGTCAGATAAAACATTCACCAGGACAGGAGATCTATTGAATGTCTGAAGCAACTGGCAAAAAAGCCGTTTTACAGCTTGATGGCAAAGAAATTGACTTACCAATTTACAGTGGCACTCTAGGCCCAGATGTAATTGACGTTAAAGATGTATTGGCCGCAGGTCACTTTACTTTTGATCCTGGTTTTGTCTCAACGGCTGCTTGTGAATCTAAAATCACTTTCATTGACGGCGGTAAAGGTGTTCTTCTACACCGTGGCTACCCAATCGACCAGCTTGCTACTAAAGCAGACTACTTAGAAACTTGCTACCTTCTTTTGAACGGCGAGCTTCCTACTGCTGAACAAAAACAAGAATTCGATGCTAAAGTTCGTAACCACACTATGGTTCACGATCAAGTTGGCCGTTTCTTCAATGGTTTCCGTCGTGACGCTCACCCTATGGCGATCATGTGTGGTGTTGTTGGTGCGCTTTCTGCGTTCTATCACAACGGTTTCGATGTTGAAAACATTGACCACCGCGAAATCACTGCTATTCGCTTAATCGCTAAAGTTCCTACTTTAGCTGCTTGGACTTACAAATACACAGTAGGCCAACCATTCGTTTACCCACGTAACGACTTAAGCTACGCAGAAAACTTCTTGTACATGATGTTTGCTACTCCTGCAGACCGTGATTACAAAGTTGACCCTATTCTTGCTAAAGCAATGGACCGTATCTTCACGCTTCATGCTGACCACGAACAAAACGCGTCTACTTCTACAGTACGTCTTGCTGGTTCTACTGGCGCTAACCCATACGCATGTATCGCTGCGGGTATCGCGGCTCTATGGGGACCTGCTCACGGCGGCGCGAACGAAGCTGTTCTTAAGATGCTTGACGAAATCGGCACTGTAGAAAACGTTGCTCCGTTCATGGAAAAAGTGAAAACTAAAGAAGTTAAACTTATGGGCTTCGGTCACCGAGTTTACAAAAACTTCGATCCACGTGCGAAAGTAATGAAAGAGACTTGTGACGAAGTGTTAACTGCACTTGGTATCAACGATCCACAACTTGCTTTGGCTATGGAACTTGAACGTATTGCGCTTTCTGACGAATACTTCATCAAACGTAACCTATACCCTAACGTAGACTTCTACTCAGGTATCATCCTTAAAGCGATTGGTATCCCAACAGAAATGTTTACCGTAATCTTCGCTCTTGCACGTACTGTTGGTTGGATTAGCCACTGGTTAGAAATGCACAGCGCACCTTACAAAATCGGTCGTCCTCGTCAGCTTTACACTGGCGAAACTCAACGCGATATCCAAGGTCGTTAATTCGAAAGAATTGTGCGAATCTAAAAACCGTCCCTTTGGGGCGGTTTTTTTATGCAGCTAGATTTATTTTGCACTTTAAAAAAGACCCATCTGACTGATTTTCCAACTCAATCATTAGATAAAACGATGCATCACAAACTATAAAGTATGCTGTTTATTGCTGAGTGTATTTTAAATCGCCATTTTCTAGAAAGTCTCACACTGTTTCATCAGATAGCGTCATAAAAAAAGCCTAATTCCACGTAGAAATTAAGCTGTAAACAAAAGGTTTAAATATTGATGATGCTTTATTTTTGCTTATTGAGTTAGGCAACTTTTTAATAAACAATATTTTCTAAGCAACCGTCTCATAGTCTGCCAAGTCCATATGTTTAAGACGCAGCTTTAACTGTTTCAGTGACCACGGCCAAGCTGCGAAATTGCGCCCATTGGCATCTAAGTAATAACTCTTACAACCGCCACTATTAAAGACCGTAGTCTGTAAATGCGTCTGTACTTTTGCATTGTGATAGGCCAATACATTTGGCTTAATTTCAAGCCGTTGTATCTTCTCTTGTTTCATTTTTACCAAAGCATCAACGATATATCCAACCTGTGCTTCTGCAATCCCAATAAATGAGTCATAAACCAAAATATTTGGCCCAAGCACCAAGAAGGCATTAGGTACTTGCGCGATACTGGTACCCAAAAATGCTTCAGGAGAACTGTTTTTCCAAAGTTCTGACAATAACTCCCCTTTGGCATTTTTTACACGTTGTCCAATCGGCGGATGAGAAACTTCAAAACCCGTACCCCAAATAATGACATCGACTTCATGACGTTCACCATTTGCAGCAATAACAGTATTACCTTCTATTTCAACTAAACCATGTGGTACAAGTTCGACATTGGCTTGCTGCAAAGCAGGATAATAGTTATTGGCAAATAAAAGACGCTTACAACCAATAGAAAAGTTTGGTGTAACTTTTTCACGTAATTCAGCATCTTGAATTTGTGTTTTTAACAACTGACGACCCAAATAATTCACAGGCTCTAAAAGCGAAGGATTACGTAGTCCTAAATTAATACCATTTAATATACCGGCCACACTTTTGCGCCAAGTTTCTTGTACTGTTGGAAAGCGGGTAATGATGCCTTTCGCACGGTCATTCAGTGGCAAATCTGCTTTTGGCAATACCCATGGTGCGGTACGTTGAAACACCACCACATTTTTGGCAATAGGTTGAATCTGAGGAATAAACTGAATCGCAGATGCCCCCGTACCAATCACCGCAATACGTTTATCTTTTAAGTCATAGGCATGGTTCCATCGCGCAGAATGGAACATTTCACCTTCAAAGCTTTCAATACCTTTAATTTTTGGAATTTGAGGTTCAGTAATCGGCCCAGTGGAAAAAATTACCGTTCTCGCCGCATACTTACCTTTGCTCGTCTCCAATTGCCATTGCTTTAATTCCTCATTCCATTCCGCTGCAATCAATTCACAGTTGAACTGAATGTTGCGATAAAGCCCATGCTGCTCCGCAACATCTTCTAAATAATTCAGAATCTCAGGTTGCTTGGCAAATAAATGACTCCATTTATGACTCGGCGCAAATGAAAAAGAATACAACGCCGAAGGAACATCACATCCACAACCTGGATAGGTGTTGTCGCGCCATGTTCCTCCCACGCGATTAGCTTTTTCTAAAACCACATAATCGGTATAACCCCGTTCATTCATTTGATGAGCAGCAGCTAAACCTGATATCCCCGCACCAATCACAATGGTATCGTAGACACGCACTTGATTTTCTACGCTTGGTTTTTCTAGGTTAGGCTCTGACTCTGATTGGTCTTGTACTGCTTTTTTTGCTTTGGCAGAAGACGTTACAGTACGACGTACATTAGTTTGCGTTGTTGCCTTTTTAGTTTGAGTTTTCTCTTGATCTAATGCTTTTACATCTTCGTCATGTAATTGTGTCGGCATGTTCATGCTTTTGCTCCCGACTTTTTAATATAGTTGTTAAATAAGGGATAACCCACCCCCAATAAGCGGGTATAGGTTTGCGGGGATAGACGCTTTAACCACCAAAATAATTTGGCATCAGGTTGCGGAATGATATACAACTTCCCTGCATCTAAATTATTCAATGTCAAATTGACGACATCGTGGCTCGTCGTAAATGCATGATTCATCAGCAGTTGATCAGCTAAGCCTGAATATCGATTGGGCAAGCGACCATTTTTCATAATATTTGTTGGCACTAAGGTTGGGCATAGCACATTCACACGGATATTTGCCGATCTGAGCTCTGCCGATAAAGTTTCAGACAATGCCAACACACTCGACTTCGTCACGTTATATGCTGTCATTTCTGGTGCAGCAGTATATGCCGCAGCAGAAGCAACATTAATAATCGCGCCGCCTTGCTTATTTTGTTTCAGCTTGGGTACAAAATAATGGCAGCCATGCACCACCCCCCACAAATTGACATGCATGCACCACTGCCAGTCGTCTAAACTCAATTCATCAAATTTACCACCCAGCCCGACGCCTGCATTGTTGATCACCAAAGTCACAGCATGTCCCATCAACTGCTCAGCTTGCTCTGACAGTGCTTTAACTTCTTCAGCCTTACCTACATCACACTGCACTGCATAAGCATTTGATGAGGTCATGGATTGAATTTGCTCCACTGTTTCTTGTGCTGCCTCTAAATGAATATCGGCACAGACCACTGTTCCGCCACGACGAGCCAACTCCAAAGCGAAACTTCGCCCAATACCACTGCCTGCACCTGTGACCACCGCATAGGCGTTTTCACTTGGCTTGTTCTTTTTTCCAAATAGCCCCATGGTTTTGTCCTTTTATCGTTTTAATGCTGGTGTAAATTCTTTGACAAAATAAGGTGTTAACACGCCATCAACAGGGTTCAGCAAACGCTTTTTGTAATATTCAAGAAATGCAGAAGTGTCATGATCATTCGGGTGAAAACTTGGTCGTAGATAGTCAAAAATATGCCCGAGGCTGCTGCCATAAACACCATCTTTTAACCCAAAAATCAGTTGGAAACTGCGCGGAACATCTTTCCAGTAGCTTAGGCTAATCAAATTTGATGGCTTTCTGTAGAAAGGGACAATCGATGCACCAATTGAAATCAAACCCAAAATGGTAATTAATGCAGGGAAAAAGCCAGCAATACGTAAAGCATAATTACCTGATAATTCTTGATAAACATCATAGGCAATGTCTTTGTGTTCAGACTCTTCCAACATATGCCACATCCAAATGGCGCGCTGCTTTTCATCTATTGAATTAAAAAAGATTTCTTCATGATTCATCATGTATTCCGCAAGCACTGCGGTGAAATGCTCAATTGCTGCCATTAAGGATAACTTCATTGGCTGTGGCATACGTTCAAAACCATAGGCAAAGACGTAGTGTTCTAACTTTCTAAAAAATTGCACAGGCAGATTTCTTGCGCGATACGCTTCATTCATTTCTTCATGCATACGTGAATGAATAGCCTCTTGCCCAATCAACGACGTGACACGTTGTCTTAATACAGGATCTTGAATAAAGTCGCGATGATATCGAGCAGTATCAATCACCAAATCTTCGCCACGGGTTAAGAAAATAGATAAAGATGCAAAATAGGCACTGGCCAATTCTGCATTCATATAAAATTTTGGATCAATTTTTTCTGGTTCGAAATCAAATTTCATATGACGAATAGGAACAACGGCAGACTGTTTTGTTGGGTCAAAGACAGGGCCTGCAAATACGCGTGCTAAAGTTTTTTTTATCGGTTGAAAAGCGCTCATGGTTTTGCTCTCAATTTGGGTGTTTCCCCTTCATTGACTTCATGTCGATTAAAGTAAAAACACATAGATTGAGGATCAAATTAAGTGAGATAGATCACTAGGCCATTAGCAAAACCGACCTCTAGATTTGCAAAAATGCTCAAATATTTTCTTTGTCAGACAATCTTTAAAACATCGGTGTTGTATGGCTCAAAAGCTTGTCATTAAAGGTCATGGCGTATTTTGAGTGAGTGATGATTATTGGATTTTTTGCACTTCACCAGTCGCAGATTGATAGAGCCATTGATGATCAAACAGGCTGTCATCTAAATGATCTAGTTTAAAATTACCAATCGCCACAGCGTAGAATCCATTGCCCTGCTGCTTAAAATGTGTGATCTCTTGCATGAGTTCTTCAGTAAGTTGACCCATAATAAAGTCTGAAATCACTACCACATCGGCATGTACAAAATTCGGTTGTTTCAACATGTCCACGGCATGATTCATCGCAGGGATAATATCGGTTCCACCATGAAATGACTGCCCTAAAAAGTGAATGACATCATCCAAAGCGCTGTTACTCTGTAAATTCAGCGCGGTTAAATTGGTCGAGAAATTCACCAAATACATCGCTCGCTTTTCTTTTAGCGCTCGAATAGATAAATACAAACAAATCGCTTTGGAAATCAGTTCAGGTTGCCCATTCATTGAGCCACTGGTATCTAAGCAGACAATCATCGGGCCTTTTTGTCCGACTCGACGCTGTGTATGGCGTGGGTCTTCGATCACCCGTCCCTGTTGCTGCCCTTGTCGATTAAAACTCATCAGGTTAGATTCTAAATATTTCAAATCAAATAAAACTTGCAAGTCTGGATCGGCTAACAGCGCCAACTCGCTAGGTAAAGCCATACTGAGTTCTTGTGCCAATTTAATTCCAGTAATTTCCTCTTGCGCCATCGGGGTGTGAATAAGCTGCTGTGGCTCTTGTTCTAACTGAGCAGAAATCCGCTTACGTGGCATATTCGGCTGTGCGCTTCCGATCATTTGACATAAACGTTTAAGCGCCCGATCTTGCTCGAGATAATTCGCCCATTGCTCAAAGTTCTGTACATCATGCTCAGTTAATTGCCCTTTGGAATAGTCCAGAAAAATCCCTGTTTCAAACCCGACACTGTCATGGTGCTTGACCATTTTCGACAATGTCGCGAGAAAATCTTTGATTTCATCTAAAAAGGCATCTCGTTGTAAACGGAGCTGCTCAAACTCCCAATGTGCAATGGCTTCGGTCAATTTGCGCTGCCATTTGCCTTTGAATAGCTCAATGTGTAATTGACGCTGCTGCTTGGTCAGCAATGGCTGTTGGCTCTGTTGCCACATTTCAGTGAATTCTGGAATCCCTAAGGTTTGCATGAAGGCGGCATATTCAGTGTGGAATTGAACAAAATCGCCCTGTTCCCAATGCTTTATCGCAAGCCAATGTTCCAATTGCTGCTGGGCCGTTGCATAGGGATGCTGCTGATCTAAACTCGACTTTGCCTGAAAGACCCATTCCTGAATTTTTTGATCGAGCTTTTTTGCAACTTTATGATCATCCAACCAATGTTTTAAGCTGGATTGTTTTAATTCATCATAAAGTTGCGAACTTAATTCATCGAGTGCTGATTGGGTTTGTTGTCGTGACGGTTCTAATTGCGACATAACTGTTCCAAGCGCTCACAATCTTGCAACTGCAATTGATATCTTGCCAATTGCTGCTCAATAGATTGAAATAAATGTTGAATATCCTGTTCAGTGACAAAGACCGATTTAAACTGATGCTTTTGGCTGTTAAAGCGTTCCGTTAACAGATCCAATTCTGTTTGAAAATATGATTTGAGCCGTTGAACTTCGTGTAACAGCTCATATTGGCTTTGTGCTGAAAATGAGCTGCGTGGACTGCCTTTGGTATGTTTTATATACGGCGTCACCACTTCTTCTAAGCCGTAATAGCCACCTTTTAACGTACACACTCTTGAACCATTAAAATTACATACGATTCCACGCACTTCTTCACCGGTATCATCTAAGGCAAAGAAGTCCTTTTTCGTATCCATTTTATCTAGTTCGAGATACAACACTTTATCTTTATAGTGTCGATCTAGATTAGTCACTGCACGCAAGTAGTCAGTGCCATGAATTAAATAACTCTCATACACATCATCGGTATAATAAAAATGATTGAGCACCCGCTGTTCAAGTGCATCCTTCTCTGCCACATGCTGTTCGAATTGCAAACCGTAATTTAAGCCATTTTCAGCCAATACTTCATCTATCTGCTGCGAAACAAAGGCAATGTCTTCAGGCTGATTCCATAAGCAATGTTTTAAAATTAAAAAATCACTCAAAATCACCGATGGACGATCATTTAAAAATGCACAGGTTTTGACTAGATAAGCCACACGTTGCCAACGACGGTCAGAGACATAGACCACGTGATCTTCAAAGTTATGATTGAGTCGATTTTTAAGTTGATCAAACAGATTTAAAATCGATTCGGGTAATTCCACCTGATAAATCTGTTCCCGCCAATCTTGTAGCTCCGCTTTTGTTATTTTTAAGGTCGCATCGACTTCAACACTGACTTGACTCGGCTTGGCCTGTAACAGTGCATGAAAGTTTTCTGCAACAGCAATCGGTGGCACTTCTAAACGCAAAATAAAACGATCATACAAGGCATCTAAGCCTTGATTGGGTTCAGGAATTTCATTCGATGCACTAACCAAAACATTCAATGGAACTTTTTGGACAATGTCACCATTTTTAAAACTGCGCTCATTCACCAAGGTCAGTAAAGTATTTAAAATTGCAGGGCTGGCTTTCCAAATTTCATCTAAAAAAGCAAAATCTGCTCGTGGTAAATAATGTTCTGTTTTACGAATGTATTGATCTTCTTTTAAGGCTTTAATCGATACTGGGCCAAAAATTTCTTCCGGCGTACTGAAACGATTCATCAAATATTCAAAATAGTCATGGACTTCAAAAGCAGAAGCAATTCGACGCGAAATCAAACTTTTTGCTGTGCCGGGCAAACCATATAAAAAGGTATTCATACCCGCAACACCAGCCAACAAACTCAAAGCAATAATCTGCTCGCGTTCATACATATTTTTACTGATTTCAGAAATTAAAGTATTAATCCGTGCTTGCATCTGATTATCTGTTTGACCGAAAACTAAATTGTAACGCCCTAACCGATGTTTCGCTGTAGCAGATGCAAAAATATCGCTTTTTAAATACAGCGCAACAGCGTGATATTGTATTTTCAGGTTATAGTAAAACTACACATCCCTTTGGAACTCTAGAAACTTTTCATCATGTTGCCCTTCTTTCCTACACTCATCCGACTGTTAAAACTTGAAGGTTTTAAATATCGATCCCTCACGGCAGGTGAAATATCCATGTGTCAGAGTGTATTTGGGGATTTGATTCAATATGAGCAAGTGAAAGTGATGAATCACCCTTTTTTGCCTTGGCAATCTGCGCATGTGGTCATGGCGCCTCAGGGGTATATCCATGCACGAAATTTACTGTTTAAAGCGGACTATGCCAAAGCGTCTTTAGGATATCGTGCCCTGTTTATTCATGAGATGGCCCATGTTTATCAATACCAGCAGCAAATCAATGTTTTGGGTCGAGGCGCTGTGTTACAGATGGCGTATTTCTTCAGTTTTAAAAAATATAATCCTTACCGCTATACCCTCAAACCACACAAGGCATTTTTTGACTACAACATTGAGCAACAAGGTGACATTGCTCGTGACATCTATTTAAAGCGAATTAAAAATATTATTTTATATCCAGAACTTGTTCATCAAATTGAGCTGTAAAGCGTCAATGCTCTTTGACGAATATTTATAGATAAATTGAATATCGCCAGATCATTCTATTTCACGCTATTGCTCGACCATTGACGCTATTTTAAGTACAAAAAAACAGCATTAATATTTACTTTATGGCACATAAGCTCAGCTAGGCTTTTAAAAGCTATGAATACCTCTAGTATCTCGCTTAAATTCAGATAAAATAGGTTTACCTTATTTTTTTGCTTTGCATCAAAACAAGTGAATTATCATACGATGATGGTGTTTTGTTTTCGCCTTTCGGCAGTATTTTTCGTATCTAAATACACTCGCTGAATAATCACAATAATACAAATCAGTGTGTTAAGTGTATTCACCTATAGGAATAGGATTTAGTTGGAATGAATAGTTTTAAAATTGCACTTGCTCAGTTCTCTCCGCATATTGGTAATCTAGAATCAAACGCAGCAAAAATGCTTCAACAAGCCAATGCTGCAAAAGAACAGAACGCAGATATTATTGTTTTTCCTGAACTTTCTACAGTTGGTTATCCTGCTGAAGATTTATTATTACGTCCAAGTTTAAATAAACGTACACAGCAAGCTTTTGAACAATTGGCGAACGTTAAGGACATCGTTTTAGTCTTTGGTTTTGTGAATCAAACTGAAGATGGTCAGCGCTATAACTCTGCTGCTGTCATGAAAAATGGTCAAGTTCTCGGGATTTACAATAAACAAAATCTTCCAAACTATAGCGTTTTTGATGAAAAACGTTATTTCAGTGAGGGTCATCAACACCTTGTCTTTGAATATTTAGGTCATAAGTTTGGTGTGTTGATTTGCGAAGATGTTTGGGCTTTACCAACTGTTCAACAGCTTGCTCAGTTAAATGTTGAAACCGCTTTGGTGTTGAATGCTTCACCTTATGAAGTTGGTAAACCACAGCATCGCATTGAAACCATGGGTGCATTGACCAAACAATTGAACATCAATCTGGTTTACTGCAACCAAGTGGGCGGTCAAGATGACCTTGTCTTTGATGGCACAAGCTTTGTGATGAACAATTCAGGTGAAGTTGCGTTGCAAGCACCAAGTTTTGTTGAAGATCTATATATCGCAGAATACGATGCTGAACAAAAAGCCTTTAAAACAGGTGCAATCACGCCTGTATTAAATACCATGGCTGAAATCTACCAAAGCCTTGTGATCGCAACACGTGACTACGTACAACGTTCAGGCTTCCCTGGCGTGATTTTAGGTCTATCTGGTGGTATTGACTCAGCATTAACTTTAGCGATTGCTGCCGATGCGATTGGTGCAGATAAAGTTCAAGCGGTCATGATGCCATATACTTATACTGCACAAATCAGTGTTGAAGATGCGGCTGAACAAGCCAAGAATATGGGCGTAACTTTTGGTATTGCCGAAATCAATCCAATTGTGAATGGCTTTATGCAAACCTTATTCCCTTTCTTTGGCGCTGCACCGACTGATGCGACTGAAGAAAACCTACAAGCGCGTTCTCGTGGTACGTTGCTAATGGCCTTATCGAACAAGTTTGGCAATTTAGTCCTTTCTACAGGGAACAAGTCTGAATTATCTGTTGGTTACTGTACATTGTACGGTGACATGGTCGGTGGCTTTGCAGTTCTTAAAGACGTTTATAAAACGATTGTATTTGAACTAGCAAAATACCGTAACAGCATTTCAGAAACACCAGTGATCCCTGAACGTGTAATTACTCGTCCACCTTCTGCGGAACTTCGTCCAGATCAGAAAGACCAAGACTCATTACCTGAATATGAAGTATTGGATGCCATCTTGTATGCGTATATCGAAGAAGACATGAGCCAAGATGACATCATTGCCAAAGGTTTTGATGCTGAAGTCGTGAAAAAAGTCATCCGTTTGGTTGATCTAAACGAATACAAACGTCGCCAAGGCGCGATTGGTCCACGTATTAGCTCACGTGCATTTAGCCGTGAACGACGCTACCCAATCGTGAATGGTTGGAAACCGGGTATCTAATTACTCGATTCAAATTAAAAAAAGCCCAGTTCTATAACTGGGCTTTTTTATAGGCGCAAAATACGCAGCAGTAAGAATAAAAAATAATTGAGATGTGTATTTCAAAAATTAGGACATCAATTCATAACATCAAAGATTTGAGTTCTCTTTTATTTCTACATTAACATCGTAAATAGATTATTTTATTAGTGCTGTAATTATTTCAATCTATTTGACTTTTTCTAGGCACAAAAAAAGAGACCAAGCTGAGAGCTTGGTCTATAAAAATGGTGGCTATGACGAGACTTGAACTTGTGACCCCCGCATTATGAGTGCGGTGCTCTAACCAACTGAGCTACATAGCCGTAAACTGTGGTGGCATTATCTAGATTTCACACATTATCGTCAAGCATTTTTGTTTGCAATTGTTCAGAGTTTAAACAAGCAAAGTTCAAGATGTTACTATTTAAGCAAATTATGCTATTTTTAGCCCTATTTACTATATTTTTTGATTAAAAATTAGAGTTTTATCATGCAATTCAATTCGATAAAAAAAGCCTGTCTGACCCTCAGCCTTGCCGTCATGACCTTAACGGGCTGCCAAATCGTCTCACCTATTTTTGTTGACTATAATGGTGTGCGACGTGATGTGGCGACTTGGATTAATAAACAGCCTTTATTGAGCATGCAACAAAAGCGCAGCATGGCTCAACTTAGCCGAGCACAGCAACCCATCATTCGACTCGACTTCAATGATCAGGAGAAGTTAGTTAGTGTTGCGCGCGCCAATGAAGCTGCGATGTATTGTGCCAATCAGCATTTATCAGCACGACAGATTCAACGCCTACAAAAACAGATCTTCCCTGAAGATGCGTTGCATAAATTAAGCTTGCTTGAGCAACAAGCGTTGCATATTACCCTGACAGAGCAAGAAAAACAGTGTGATTGAAACCAAGTCCACTGATGGATGAATTCATCTAGGCTCAATTTTTTCAGCACCAAATTGTCTTACAATCTAGACATAGCTGCTTACATTATTGAGCATTTTTGCTATCGCTAAGCATGGTGAAAACAAGTCCATATTTTTGCAATATTTTTATTGCTAATTTCGCAATATCCCCATGAATTTACTTGGTTTTATTCCTAAATAAAAAAGCGTATGATGAAACTATGATCAATGTAAATAGCGCTTTTTTTCAGGTTTTTCCATCCAAATTCAATTGATCAGATAAGGAGAAATAAGATGGCTTTAAATAATATTTTAGTTCCAGTGGACGGTTCAGAAACTTCTTATGCTGCGGTGGCTAAAGCTGTCGAGTTTGCAAAAACTTTTGGCAGTAAAATTACTGTGGTTCAAGTACTGACGCTCGATCCATATATTGCTGCAGAGTATATTTCAGCAACACAAACCAATGATTTAATTGAACGTGCTCGTGCATCGATTTTAAATACACTTGAAGAAGCAAAAGCGAAATTTTCAACTGAAGGTGTCACTGTTGAAACTCGCTTACTTGAAGGTCAAGTGGTGCATACTGAACTGGTTAAAGCTGCAGAAGAAACACATGCGGACTTGATTATCATTGGTTCACATGGCCGTACAGGGATCAAAAAATTCTTCTTGGGCAGCGTAGCTCAAAGTGTACTAGGTGCTTCAGACATTCCTGTTTTGGTTGTGCGCAAATAAGCCATTAGATTTATAGCGTGAAATAAAAAGCCTTCTGATCCTAGAGGGCTTTTTTATTGACTGCGTCATCAATATAAAAAACGCTAAGTTTAAGGCAAGGATTTTTTAGGGTAACCATTGATATTGTTTCAATGAGATGCGTCCATTCACTACAAAGACATTTTCAGCTGCCAATTTCAATTGCTGGATATTTTCACCTTTTTCATTGCAACGCTGCGTGCTGATTTTTCCTTGCGCATTGACCACCCGATGCCATGGGATCGTTGATGTTGCATCTAGATGCTTGAGTACATAACCAACCAGTCGTGCATGCTTCGGTAAACCCGCTAATTTGGCAATTTGTCCGTAAGTGGCAATCTTCGCCTGTGGTATCAATTGAATGACCGACAAAATTTGCGTTGCCAATTCATCACTCTGCTTCATCTGATCTCCTTTGAGCCGCATAAAAAAAGAGAACCCGAAGGTTCTCTTTGATTAATACTTACTTTTGACAGATTAGTACAGTAATTGGTTGTGATCGATTAGATCTTGTAAAGTCACATCGGTATTTTTCAAAGTGAGTAATTCAACTTTATCACCAAATTTAGATCCTGTTCCATCACGATCAATGCTGATCACAGTGTTGCCCTTGCCATCAGATTTAACCGAAACAAACTGATCAATATTCGACTGATTGACATTTTGACCTTGTAACAAGGCTTTGATATTCACTTTATCGCCTACAGACGAATTAAAGTCATTCCAAGTATCATGTCCATTACCGCCCGTTGCATCGGCTTGATCCAATACTTTATAAATAACCGTATCAATGCCCGCTTTGGTGTTGAATTGATCATTGCCTACTTTATCTGTCACAGTGACTTCAATGGTTTCACCATTGGTTAATTAATTTTTAAATTCAACATCAAAATTCCCTGATAAATCCACTGTGCCTGCGCCAATGACTTTGCCATCTTGATCTTTTACTTCTACCGTTGTACCCGGCTCACCTTTACCATGGACATGTTCACCATCATCGGTGATCACCACATCTTTAGACGCGTCAGGTTTAGTCGTATCCTTAGAACCACCAGAATAATCAGATTCACCAACAATAGCTGCACCCAATAAACCAGCACCGGCTGCTCCCGCAATTCAGGGTAAAATTACATCCGTCAATGAATCGTTATAAAGCAGCAGTTTAATTTCTTCTAAAAGTTGATACTGAATAACATTCGCAATATCACCATTGGCTGTTGTAAATTTTGCCCAATACCATGTACCGTCTTCACCCTCAAATACCAAACTATTGTCTGGTGTCGCCTCACTAAAATAGTTTTGTACAGTAATCACTTCCCCATTTTTTTAAGGTGATTATTACGTCAGCACCATTCTTTGTAATTGAAGTAACATCCTCTTTCCGGATTTTGAGTACGATGACAGAATTTTCGATAAGCCCAACTTGATTGGATTCAACTTGATACAAAACTTTATGACTTTCTTTAGAAATGACAGAAATTTACGACATAGGTAAAACCTCATTTATTTGTATTAGGGCCGTTTTTATGTTTTTTTGGTTTTGTAATGAGTTATTGGTGATTAATAATTTCTTTAATTACAAATCATTAAAACCAATTTTTTTAATTGTGTGCGTTATATCATGCTTTGTGTATTTTTTTGCATAATTGTTTGAATATTTTAATATTTTTATCAATACATTTAGATTTTAGATCCATCTTTATGCAAGTAATAACAAACACTTATTTATGTGATGCAAGTCACAATAACACCAATGAATGACCAGTCATAATTCCCCCCCATTTTGATTTACCATGATGAAACATAACGATAAATAATAAAAGGAAATGCTCAAGCATTTCCTTTTTTAAGTCAAACAAAACAGTTTTAGAAGTTTTCAGGGTTCTCCAAACGACGAACTTCTTGCACTTTTTCTGGGTTATGTACAGCAGCAACACCATCATCCGCTTTGGTATCTATTAACGCTTCTGGGTTATAAACCGTAATGGTTTCATTACCATGGATATCTTCACCCACAATATATTGGAAGCCCTTTTTATTCATTTTATGGCACATTCTTTGGTACCAACCTTTAAAGCCTTTGGTTTCTTCATTCGGATTGTAATAAAAAGCATTCATCACAGCAGGTAAACCTAGACCACACACGAGCCCCGACATTAATACCGCAATAAATGTATATCCAATCAAAATACTACTGTATTCACTGAGTTCAGGAATATTGGCAACAGCGAGGATCAAAGCCAATGAAATGCCTCCACGAACCCCACCCCAGGATAAAATCGCAAGACTACCGTTATAGCTTTTTTTACGGAAACTCGGGAAAAATGCGAAAGATAAATAGTTTGCTGCAAAGCGCGATGCATGCAAAATAATAAACGCCACCATGCCGCCTAAAATCAAGCTGATACTTAAATCTAAGATAAATAACTCAAGACCGATCAGGGTAAATAAAAAGGAATTGATGATTCCTTCCACGGTATGCCAGAAATGATTCACTTCCCTGATTTCTCGCTCTTGAAGAATTTCTTTCCATTTATTCCCAACGATCAAACCACCAATAACACATGCGATTGGTGCAGATGCATGTGCGAATAAAGCGACTAGATAAGAACCACTTGCCAACAACGCTGTGGTTAAAATCAAGGATTCCATTTCATGTTTACCACGGAGTAAACGTAATATTCCTAAACCAAATGCCCAACCAATGATGACTGCGACAACAATTTCATATAACAGTGTTTCAAGCGTACCAATGACGGTAAAATGTTCACCTTGCAAAACATTGAGTAAGGTCATAAACACGGCAATACACATGGCATCATTAAAGAGCGATTCGCCTTCTAATTTCACCATCAAATGATGTGGCGCACGTACAGAACTTAATACACCTTTAACCCCAATTGGGTCAGTCGCACCTAAAGCAGCGCCTAATAATAACAACACCAATAAATCAACATGATGACCAATTAAGAACTGATAACCATATAAAGCAACACCAAAAAACACCGCACAAAGCACCAAGGCAATACTGGCCAAAATACTGATCGGCTTCCAATGCAAACGTAAATCGGAAACTTTAAATTTCAAGGCAGATGAGGTCAAAATAAAACAAATCACGCCATTAATTAAAAAGTCATAAAAGTCGATATGACGAACTGCCTCTTCAATATTGTGTAAATTAATCGTCACAAATTGATTGCCATTGAGCAAACTTGCGCCCCATTGCAAAATAAAGACAAAAATTGCAGAAACAATGGGAACACCTATGGCTTGTGGAAAGCCCAAGATACGTTTATTAAAAATCGTGGTTGCAATCGAAAGTGCAAAAATAACGGTAAAAACCTGTAGAAAAAAATAATTTCCCATTTCGTTCCCAATTTTGGTGCTGTGTCGCCTACAGAGTGAGATATAGGTATTTTGAAAATAAATACCAAATTATTTAGTATTTAAAAATAAAATATTCTAACGAATTTTATCTAAATTCCGTGTATCAATTCAGTTTTTTTCACATCTTTTATCAAGATCATTTAACATAGCAAGCCTGCATAAATTTTATGCATTTTCATCATCTACATGATTTCTCCTATGCATCAGACTATTAAAACTGTTTTTCGACTCTTTTTTGCTGCTGTGATTTTTATCATTACGGCGGCCCTGCTCCTCACTTGCTATAGCAAGTCACAGGAAATTTTACGTGCTGACCACTATTTTAGTCAGGCAAAAACGATCTCACTGGATTCAACACCCAAAGAACAATTGGTTTTGGTCTCCAATAATGAATCACCCGATCGTGCGATTTTTATCATGCTGGCGAATAATGGTTATCTTGCCAAAATGAATTGTGAAAACTATGCACAAGATATTTGTCTAGATGAATTTAATCAGCAACACACCCGACAAATTCAACACCTCGATTTGCTAAAAATCGGACAATTTCAATATATCCAAAATGTGAGTTTCACCAATAGCCGCACTGGACAAAAACAACAATTACGCTATAGCGATGCCCAATTAAAACAGTTCTATCAAAACGATATTTCAGGCCTTAAATATACTGTTTTTGGCGTAGCTTTATTTGCATTTGCCGCATTGTATGTCAGCTATCGTATTGTTCGAAACTTTAGATCATTTCTCAACAAATAAGCTTCAATCTATTTTTCAATGAAAAAAAGAGGATGTTTGCATCCCCTTTTTTTTGTTTTAAATGGCTTGATTAAAGGTATCGCAGCTATTGATATTGCCTGATTTTAATCCAGTCTGGAACCATTTCATACGTTGTTCGCTGGTGCCGTGCGTGAAGCTATCTGGGACCACTTGCCCTGTTGCACTTTTCTGTAAATAGTCATCACCAATCTTATGCGCAGCGTCCATCGCTTCTTCTACATCACCCTGCTCTAAAAATTGGGTACGCTGTTGATTATGATGCGCCCAAATACCCGCAAAGCAGTCTGCTTGCAGTTCTTGCATAACCGAATAACGATTACCCTCAGCTTTAGATGCTTGCGCACGGGCCTGCTGGACTTGCTCAGAAATGCCTAAAATCGTTTGGATATGATGTCCAACTTCATGGGCAACCACATAGGCTTGCGCAAAATCACCCGCCTGATCTTGGCGACTCAATTCTGTTTGATTTTGTTCACCCGTGATACCCATTTGCGTACGCATATCTTTAAAGAATGCAGTATCAATATAGACCTTCTGATCTGCTGGGCAATAAAAAGGCCCCATTGCCGCTTGTGCTGTACCACAACCTGAATTGACCACACCATTAAACATAACCAATTTAGGCGCTTTATACTGAGCATTTAACTGTTCTTGAAAGACTGTATTCCACGTATCTTCCGTATCAGCCAAAACAGTGCCAACAAAATCCATCGCTTCTTGTTGTTCCGGTGTTGGATTATCCAGACCTTTGACTTCAGCCATTTGCCCCTGTGATGTCACTTGTTTAGTCGCCTGATAAGCTTGCTGCGGATCGACACCAAAAAACTTCCACGCAACAAATGCCACAACCAAACCGAGAATACTGATCCCACCCGCTTTTGCACCGCCACCACCGCGACGGTCTTCTACGTTTGAACTAACTCTTCGACCTTTCCAGCGCATAGTGATCTTCCTTATATAAAATAGTTGATATCCGTGCGTTTACAGATTAATCCTTTTGCGACTTCGGCCATACTTTTTGAACTAAAGATACGACACACAGCACGATTAAACCTGCAATAAAACCTGTCACTAAATTGATTAAAGTCGGTGTTAATGCACCCACAATACTGCCGACTGTAGGAATATGTTCTGCATAATCTACAGAGCCTTCAATAAAATGGTGTAGCAAAGGTACACCATGGGTAATGATGCCACCACCCACTAAAAACATGGCAATCGTACCGACAATGGTCAATGTCTTCATCAACTTAGGTGCAAATGCTAACAAACCTTGTCCAACGGTCTTTTTCAATTGTGATGCTTGTTGAGTGAGATAAAGCCCTAAGTCATCAATTTTGACAATCATCGCGACAAAACCATAAACACCAACGGTCATTAAAATTGCAATCACCGAAAGCACCATGACCTTGGTCCCAAATGCCGCAGTTGCAACCGTACCCAATGAAATCACCACAATTTCAGCAGATAAAATAAAATCGGTCCGAATGGCACCTTTGACTTTTTCTTTTTCAAAAGTCACCAAATCTGTTTCAATATGGGTCATCTCTTCACGAGCAACTTCTTCTGTTTTGGCTTTTTTATGATGCAAACTATGCAGGACTTTTTCCACACCCTCATAGCATAAGAACAGACCACCAATCATCAAAAGCGGTGTAATCAACCAAGGCGCAACCACACTAATCAATAAAGCAGCCGGAACTAAAATTAATTTATTAACAAAAGAACCTTTGGCCACAGACCAAACAACTGGAAGTTCACGATCCGAACGGACACCACTAACTTGTTGTGCATTCAGTGCTAAATCATCTCCAAGGACACCCGCTGTTTTTTTGGCTGCCATCTTACTCATGACAGCAACATCATCCAGCACAGTTGCAATATCATCAAGTAAGATTAATAAGCTACTCGCCATTATTTTTATCCTTTAGGCATTTTTTAATATTCTAATTCTATTTAACGCTAAAATTGTATTTAGTTTTTTAATAATTAACAAAATATTCACCCATTTTTCAGTCAATTGTGCTGTGTCAGTAACAATCAAAAATAGAATGCCGTACAATGGGGACATTCTTTGAAAATCAGCCGTAGCTTTGACTACCACTTTGGAACAGATAATGAGTATTCAAGATAATCGTCCAGTGATTTTGACTGGCGACCGTCCGACTGGACAATTACATTTAGGTCATTTTGTAGGTTCTTTACGTTCACGTGTAGGTTTACAAGATTCGCATCATCAACATCTTCTTTTAGCTGATGCTCAAGCCTTAACTGATAATGCTGATAACTTCGAAAAAGTTCGTCGCAATATTATTGAAGTCGCAACCGATTATCTTGCTGTAGGAATTGACCCAACCAAAACCACGATTTGCGTTCAATCATGCTTACCAGCATTGAATGAATTGACCATGTTATATTTGAACTTTGTGACGGTTTCTCGCTTAGAGCGTAATCCAACTATCAAATCTGAGATTCAAATGCGTGGATTTGAGCGTGACATTCCTGCAGGTTTCTTATGCTACCCAGTGGCTCAAGCTGCCGATATTACAGCGTTTAAAGCATCTGTCGTTCCGGTGGGCGAAGACCAAATTCCAATGATTGAACAAACCAATGAAATTGTTCGTCGTTTAAACCGTCAAATTGGTCGTGACGTACTTCCTGAATGTAAAGCTTTACTCTCTAATGTAGGCCGTCTACCAGGTTTTGATGGCAAAGCAAAAATGTCTAAATCTTTGGGCAATACTATTGTGCTTGACGCGACTGATAAAGATATCAAGAAAGCTGTTAATGCAATGTATACCGACCCAAATCATTTACGTATTGAAGATCCGGGTCAAGTGGAAGGTAACGTCGTATTTACTTACCTTGATGCATTCGACCCTGATAAAGATGCTGTTGCAGAATTAAAAGAACACTATCGTCGTGGTGGCTTAGGCGATGGTACTGTGAAAAAGCGTCTTGAAGGTGTACTAAAAGAGCTGATCGGCCCGATCCGTGAACGCCGTTTAGAATTGCAAAAAGATCCTGACTACATCATGGATATTTTAAAAACTGGTACCGATAGATGCCGTGATATTACCCAACAAACGTTGGATGAGATTAAATCTGGACTGGGTGTATTCCACTTCTAAATTTAAAAAATTCTATAAAATTAAGCCTTTCCAATGTGAAAGGCTTTTTTATAGGCACTTTTTGTGAAGGTATTCACAAAATCTCCTTAGTTTTAACGTTAGGTAACATCACTTAACGTGAACACCAATGAAATGACTGACCGTTCACTCTATTATCTACTTATGTTTTAGGAATACCTAAATTCATAACATTTCTCCTTTACCGAACCTGTGAAAGCAGATTCGTTGTTATACGCAGTGAACACCCCAATCATTGCGTATTTTTTTGTCTGAAAATTGACAATTACCAATAGAAAAAAGTCCGCTATAAGCGGACTTTTCAATTAATACATCATTTTAAAAACAAATATAAATTAGTAATGAAATAAACGTTTATCTAATGGTAGTTCAATTCCAATTGACGCTCCACCATCATTACCATTTAAATCCGAGTCACTCACCCAACCATTAATTTTTAAAGGCATATCTGGACGTAAATAATGTATCCAAGTTAAGTCTAGAGCTTTCAATTCATCTTTTTCTGGAAATGCTGCATTGTTCAAAGCAGCACGTTCTGTTTCAGAAACTTTTGCAAAAAGTACACGACCATTTAGACGATTTAGTGGATCAATACGTATATTCCCACCCACTGAAACCATTTGAGCATCACCACCTAATGCATGACCAAGTGGATAGCCATGTTGATAGTATCCATCTGTGTAAATAGAGTGATTGTATGAAATGCCTTTGGCATCACCATTAGTTCGCGTATCAACCCATTCAGTATACAGTTGATAAGGCATATTATTTACACTTGAAGAATAATCAACACCTGCAAGATACATGCTTTTTGCCGGTAAACCACCTGCTTCATCTTCACCAATATATTGGCCGTAAAGACTAACTGGAACTTGCACAAGTGGTTGTAAATTCAAACGCGCATCAAAACCCGCGACTTGATTTGATGGATCAGCCTCACCTGTTCCACCATTATCTTTATTACCAATAAAGGCATCCCAAAGTGAACTAAAACTTTCGGGACGACCTTCGCCACCCCATTGTATAGAACGTGATGCTCCCAATTCCAAATATGGAGTAGGTTGTGCAGTTAGTCGAAGTCCAATGAGTTTTGCATCTGGGATAGCAGAATAATCATCTAACTGTCCAGCAAAAGCTTGATACTGCCAAGGGCCGATCCATGATAGCCATGGTGTTTCAAAAGCATTCTGTTGTGCACGCTGTGCAGTAACACCGTACACAGGACGACTCGCATCACCACGGATTAAACTACCGTCATGACCAGGCCCCCAATAAGTCGGAATCTGACCTGCAATTAACCATTGGTTCCAAAGCTTCCCGGCAATGTATGAGCCTTCCACATTTACATCTTGATCATTATTAATTTGCTGCTTATCTTCAGCATTTACACGTAAACGACCATCCCAATTTTCACCACCAACGTTGAGTTCAAGTGCACCTTGATATTGCGCTTTTTGATGATCACCAAAATTTTGCGGTAAATTATTTTTATCTGACTCTGCAAACAATTCTGCTTTTAATAATGCATTTTCGGCAGTCAATTTATTTTGAATACTTTGTAATACTTTTTGTTGTGCAGGTGTCATCACTTTTGCAGAAGTTAATGCTCGCTGTATTTCATCACCACTCATTGGCCATGTTGAGGTACTAATTTGAATAACGCCTTGCTGATTCAACCAATTCAAATCTGCGCGTAACTCTTCATTATTTAATACAATCCCCTGAGCAAAAACAGGAACTGATAATCCAAACAGTACAGCAGCATAGAGTGACTTTCTTAAATACATGCTCTTTTTCTCAAGTTTAATTCACAGCCCACCTTAGATTTTTCAACTCATTTATTCAAGGGTGAAACTGTATCTCCTTTTATTTTTTTCATCATTTAGGTAAAGATGTTCAATAAAAATACAAAATAAAAAACCCGCATTAAGCGGGTTTTTTATTTCAAAAACTAAATTAGTTTTTATGACGCATATGAGGGAATAAGATCACTTCACGAATACTTGCAGCATTCGCAAATAACATCACCAAACGGTCAATACCAATCCCCTCACCCGCTGTAGGAGGTAAGCCATATTCCAATGCTTCAATGAAGTCTGCATCGTAATGCATTGCTTCATCGTCACCCGCATCTTTTTCAGCAACTTGGGCTTGGAAACGTTCAGCTTGGTCAATCGGATCATTTAATTCTGAGAAACCATTTGCCAACTCACGACCACCGATGAAGAATTCAAAACGGTCCGTAATATGTGGATTTTCATCATTACGACGTGCCAATGGTGAAGTTTCCGCTGGGTATTCTGTGATGAATGTCGGTTGACGAAGTTCTGTTTCAACAGTTTCTTCAAATACGATGGTTTGAAGTTTGCCTAAACCAAAACCAGGTTTTACTTGCTCTTTCAGTTCATTTTTAACAAAGTTTGCAAGGAACTCACGATCAGATACATTTTCAGCAGTGAACGTTGGGTTGTGTTCAAGAATCGCATCAAACATCGAAATTTTCTTGAATGGACCTTTGAAGCTATACACTTCATCACCATAAGGCACATCAGTCGAACCTAATATGTCAATGGCCAATTTTTCAAGCATATTTTCTGTCAAAGCCATCAGGTCTTTGTAGTCTGCATATGCTTGGTAGAATTCAATCATGGTGAATTCTGGATTATGACGTGTTGATACACCCTCGTTACGGAAGTTACGGTTAATTTCGAACACGCGCTCAAAACCACCAACGACCAAACGTTTTAAGTAAAGCTCAGGCGCAATACGTAAAAATAAAGGCATATCTAATGCGTTGTGGTGAGTTTCGAATGGACGCGCAGATGCACCACCCGGAATCACATGCATCATTGGTGTTTCAACTTCCATGAAACGTTCATTGCTCAAATATGAACGAATACCTGACACCACTTTTGCACGAATTTCAAAAGTTTTACGTGTTTCTTCGTTCATGATGAGGTCTAAATAACGCTTACGGTATTTAACTTCAGTATCAGTCAAACCATGGAATTTGTCTGGAAGTGGACGGAGTGATTTGGTTAAAAGCTCAAAATGTTCAATATGAACATAAAGGTCACCTTTACCAGAACGACCAATATAACCTTTAATGGCAATAATATCGCCCAAATCGAGTGCTTTAATTGTTGCAAGAACATCAGCATCCAACTCTTTACGTGGTACATAAAGCTGGATACGACCAGTCATATCTTGGATTACGATGAATGAACCACGGTTCAACATCACACGACCAGCAACTTTTACATAAACCTTTTCGCCTGCTTCAATTTCTTCTTTTGATTTTTCAGCGAATTGATCTTGTAGGTCTTGTGCATAGTGTTCACGCTTAAATGTGTTAGGCCACGGGCTAACACCTGTTTCCTTGGCGTGCTCTTTGATGTGCTCTAACTTGGCATGACGCTGTGCAATTAAATCGTTTTCGGAAATAGCTTGTTCAGAAGTCGATTGAGCGTTATGTTGCGTCATCTCTGTCTCAAATAGTTAAAAAACGGAAGTTGCATAGCATAGCAGATTTCCTTTGAATTGAGCAGTAAGCAATGCGCGCATTTTTTTAATAAGTAGAAATTTATCGAAGTAAGATGTTTTAATCGTTATACCTTCAGGTAGACATAGAACCTACCTTACAGATGTGCAGTAGATAAAAATTAAATACTCAAGCTCGAAAACCTACATTTTAATGATATCAGATGATAACTAAAAGCTTTAAAAATACTTATAATTATCAATACATTAAAATATATATCAATAACTTAATTCAACCTTTTAATCTATTTTCTTTAAGACTAAAGTCTTTTAAATGCCTATAAATTAGACCAAAAGCTAAATTCTCTTTTTGACAATTCTATCTACAATGAAGTCATAAAATTGTTGAAAAATAAAATATTCAACACATCCAAAAATGTTTGAAAACAGTGTGTAGAAAAACAATGACTTCCTGCTTATCGAAAATTCTGTTTTTACATGGATTGGATTCTTCCCGTGAATCTACGAAGTTCCATGCCATCAATGCAAAACAAAAATTCTGCATTGAAGTGGACTATCGCAACTTAAATTTTCAAACTGTTGCGGATTTTTACCACGAGAGTATTGAAACCATTAAGCCCGATATCATCGTCGGGCATAGTCTCGGGGCATATTGGGCATTAAAAATGTCGCTGTTTCATCGTATTCCGTGTGTAATTGCCAACCCGAGTCTGCATCCAGACTTTCGCGACGACTACCCTGCAATTAATGAAATGGATTTGGATCACGATATTCCACAAATTGCATATATCGAACGTGGCGATGAAATCTTAGATATGTATGAAGCAGAACAACAACTCGAAGACTATATGCAAGTTCAAGTGATGGATGGCGGACATCATCGCCTTCAATGCCCTGAAAATATTAATGATTTAATCCAACATCTCGAATTAAATTACTTAAAAAATAAATCATAATATTAACATTAACCTTAAGCAGCAACGTCGCTTTTATCAGACATAAAAAAGCCTTGTCATAGACAAGGCTTTTTACATTTTAAAACTGACGCTTAAGCTGCATCTGCTTCAGGACGTGTTTTATCATCTAAAACAGACCAAATATTTAGTCCTAAATCTTTATGCAAGTCAGGCAAATCTAAGAAAATGCTTGCGCCTAAAACTTGGTGTTTACATTTTTCAGCCAATTGTTTCACTGCACGAAGCGTACCGCCCGTCGCCAATACATCATCCACAATAATTACTTTTTGTGATTCTATTTCAGCTGACATTTCAAGACGATCTAAACCGTATTCAAGGCTATAACCCACACCGACAACTGGTGGTGGTAATTTTCCGGCTTTACGTACCAACACCAAACCTTTGCCTGTACGCTGAGCAAGTAAGCTTGCCAAAACAAAACCACGCGCTTCAACTGCAATAAAGCTATCTACTTCTGCCAATTGCTCAGCTGGAATACTTGCAATTAGGGCATCAGTTAACGATTCGATGTTATTCATAAATAACGGCGTAAGGTCAAAGAAACAAATTCCTGGTTTTGGAAAATCTTGGACAGTACGAATGTTAGACCACAATGCCGCAGCAGTAGAATTACTCATAATAGGAGAAAATAAATTAAGGGAGGAATGTGTGAATTTTAACGCGATTTGAGAGAAAAGAACAGCTAACAACCCTCCAAAATGCATATTTAAAATACAGTGAATTCACATAAGCTATTGATTATTAATATTGTATTTATTTAAAAAATATCAAATATATATTTTCCTAATCATAAAATAAAAGATTTTAGAGATTTTTTCTGCAAGACTTTAGTCTATGAAGATAGAAAAAGCGGTATTTAGAACCCAATTCACGGAAATGTATTCGAATACACATATCAATAGGCATAAATATTGTCAGACAATTTTTCCCAGATCTGTGGTTTTGATGATATTTATTGTCCCTCACTGCCATTCTGCTTTTAATTTCACTCATTAAACTCTTAGCCACTTTACTTTATCGTTAGAACTGCGTAAAAATTTAACATAAGAGTCTACTGTATAAGGCTAATTAGCCTTAAGGTATAAACTTATACAGTTATGAAGTATTTACTGACTTAATTTTGTGTCAGTTTTTGGAGAATGGAATGAAAAAGTATCAGTGCATCGTTTGTGGATGGATTTATGACGAAGCAGAAGGCTGGCCACAAGACGGTATCGTGGCAGGAACGAAATGGGAAGATATCCCAGATGATTGGACTTGCCCAGACTGTGGCGTCTCAAAAGTAGATTTTGAAATGGTTGAAATCTAATAAATAGAATCTAAGGCCATCATCGTTATGGTCTTTTTTTTGTCTTTAAAAAATATGAAATGTGTTTGGAGTTGAGTATGCACCCTATTGTCATTATTGGTTCTGGTATGGCGGGATATGCCGTTGCACGTGAATTTCGAAAGTTAAATACTGAACTAGAACTTATTATGATCTGTGCGGATGATGCCATTAACTACGCTAAACCGACATTATCCAATGCGCTCGTTGGTAATAAAACTCCTGAGCAAATCCCTCTAGGGGATGCCGAAAAAATGTCGGCTCAACTCAATATGCAAATCATCAATAAGAGTTGGGTTAAATCCATTGATGCAGCAAAACATGAGCTTACTATTGAAAGCCAAAATGGAACTCAAACACAACTATATTCAAAACTCGTTTTAGCAGTCGGCGCAAATCCAATTCGCTTAGCTATTTCGGGTGATGGCAGTGAAGACATTCACGTCGTCAACAATTTAGATCACTACAAAGCTTTCCGTAAACAGCTTGCAGCACGTGAAGATAAACGTGTGGTGATTTTAGGGGCAGGCTTGATTGGCTGTGAATTTGCCAATGATCTCCAAAATACTGGGGCGAAAGTATCGGTGGTCGATTTAGCTCCGCAACCTTTGGGTCGCCTACTGCCGTCTCATGTTGCCGCTAAATTCCAAAGCAATTTAGAAGAAACGGGTATTCAATTCGTTTTAGGTACGACAGTCGACAAAGTGTCACGTATTGAAAATGGTGACTATCAAGTGAGCCTTGCAAATGGTCAAAGCTTAGTGGCAGATGTTGTGTTGTCTGCGATTGGTCTACAGCCTGAAATTAACTTGGCAAAACAAGCCGGCATTCACACCAGTCGTGGCGTATTAACCAATAAAGGCTTAGAAACCAACTTGGCAGATATCTATGCTGTCGGTGACTGTGCTGAAGTAAATGGTACCCTTCTTCCATACGTCATGCCGATCATGCAACAAGCACGTGCTTTGGCAAAAACCCTCAATGGTGAACATACCGCTGTGCATTATCCAGCTATGCCTGTAGCCGTTAAAACACCTGCAGCACCTTTAACTGTCCTTCCTGCGCCAATTGATGTAGAAACCCAATGGGAAACAGAAGAGCTTGAAGATGGCATGATTGCCCGTGCGATCGATCAAGATGGCGTATTACGTGGATTTGTACTGCTCGGTGCAACTGCTGGGAAGCAACGCTTAACTTTGACTAAGCAGGTTCCGGACTTGATTCCTGCTTCAGTTTAAGGTTTAAATACAAGGACGTCCTGATAATAATAGACGTCCTTTTTAAAGGAAAATAACAATGAATAGTGCCCTTCAGTTTAATATTTCACCTTATGCCTCTTTTATGCATGAAACTCGCGTAGAGTTAGGCAATGGCATTGAACTTCATGTCGAGGTGGGTGGTCATCCTGAAGATCCTGCAATCTTATTGATTATGGGACTCGGCGCACAAATGTTGTATTGGCCTGATTTCTTTTGTAAGTCCCTAATAGACCAAGGTTACCGAGTTATTCGCTTTGATAATCGCGATATTGGTCTGTCGAGTAAAATTCGTAACCCAGGCCCACGTCTTAACACCTTTAAACTGATGGGACGTTTTGCCTTAGGTCTAGAGAATCAAGGTGCGCCTTATGATCTATATGATATGGCAGACGATGTTGCACTGTTAATTGATCGTATGGGACTTGATAAAGTCCATATTTTAGGCGCTTCGATGGGCGGCATGATTGCTCAAATCGTGGCGGCACGCTATCCAGATAAAGTGCACAACTTAAGCTTACTTTTTACCAGTAACATCCAACCCTTACTTCCACCGCCATTTCCAAAGCAATTATTTAGTCTAATTGAAAAACCTGAATCTAACGATGAAGATGGCATTATTAACCATAGTCTGAAAGTTTTTAATATTATAGGCTCTCCAGGCTATATTAATCAGCTTGAAGCGATACAAACTGCACGTAAACTCTATAAACGGAGTTATTACCCAGCGGGTGTACTTCAACAGTTTTTAGCAATATTATGTACAGGTTCCCTGCTGCAGTTGGATAAACAAATTCAGCATAAAACCATTGTGGTTCATGGAGCTCGTGACCGTTTGCTGCCGCCAAGCCATGGTAAGGCCGTTGCAAAGGCTATTTCAGGTGCTAAATTTGAATTAATTGATGGAATGGGGCATGATATCCCACCGCATTTTATTCCATATCTTAGCGGTTTGTTTGCTGATCACTTTAAATCATAAATTAGGACACTATGGCTGCATTACCATCCTTAAGACAGCTGTCATATCTAGTAACACTGTCAGAAACGCTACACTTTACTGAAGCTGCGCGTCGTTCTTTTGTCACCCAGTCTACTTTGTCTGGCGGGATCATGGAACTTGAGCGTTTACTAGGTGGCGTATTGGTAGAACGCGACCGTCAAAACGTGCGTTTAACTCCTCTTGGCGAACAAGTTGTCGGACGAGCCCGAGTTCTATTGGCAGATGCGCAAGACCTAATGCGTTTAAGTCGTGAAATGAGCGAACCTCTAACGGGTGATTTACATCTAGGGGTCATTCCGACCATTGCGCCTTTCCTTCTTGCACCTTTACTTGATGAAGTGCATAAGCAGTTACCTAAAATTCAATTGCATTTACATGAAGCGCAAAGTGAAAAAATTGTTGAGAAACTCGAGCACGGTAATCTAGATATTGTATTACTTGCTCTTCCTTTCGATACACGTAGCTTGAAAGTTGCAGAAGTAAACAAAGAAAAATTGTTCTTGGTGTACAACAAAGCTGACCAAAATGCAGCTCAAGCGAAATCTTTAGACGACCTAGATTTATCTCGTTTAATGTTGCTTGAAGAAGGCCATTGCTTACGTGATCATGCTTTGAGTGCTTGTCCGATTGGTGAACGTAAAAATGACCATCGTTTAAAAGCAAGCTCATTGCCAACTTTGGTTGAAATGGTTTCCGCAGATTTAGGCTTTACCTTATTGCCTGAAATTGCAGTTCATACCAATATGATCAAAGCCAATGAAGATTTGGCTGTGAAAGAAATTGAAGCCAGTCCTACACGCACATTGGCATTGGTAACACGTAAGAGTACACCGCTTCAAAGTGAATTTGATGTATTGCTTCAAATCTTGCAGAAAATCACTAACAATCTACACTAATTAATCAGTGTAAAAATTAAAGAGAGCCCTGTGCTCTCTTTTTTTATTTAGCGGAAATGAATAATGCAGAAGTAATAATATTGAGATGAGTTTAAAATTGAAAATGAAAAAATACAGTATCTAAAAAAAGAATAGGCTAACCCAAATAGGTAGCCTGATAAGGTAATATATGACTTGATGTATATCTCAATTCATCGCCTCGACAATATCTTCACACTAGCCAGATAAGTAAGAAGATAAATACATCTTAGTAAAATATAACTTTCGTTAAAATCACTAGTTTCAGGTATTTTAGAGAAAGTACGTCTGATTCATTTTCAAAGGGCTTTTTTTTATAATTGTGTTTTGTGCTATAAAATAATCATTGATGAGAAATAAAACACATTATTTTAAATAGTCACTAATATTTATGTTTAAAATAACTAAGCAATAGGTGAATATTAACTCACATCAGAAACAGTTCAATTTATTAATTGTCAAAATACTGCTTTCACATTTCATTTATTATTTTCAATTCGAATCTAAATCTGATGATTATTTAACCAATACTCTAAAAATAAAAACGAAAAACCTATAAATCTTTGCATTCAACACAATGAAAAACACAGAAAACCGTACGATTAATTAAATTCCATTATATCACAATAACTTAATTATACTTTGATATCTAAATCACTACTTCTAGGTATATTTTTCTAATTCACTTTCATGCACATTATGGAAATACAATTTGATTAAAAATAATAAATGAGCGAAATGTATGATGAGTGAATTTTTATTACCAGTGCCCGTTTTGATCATTGATCATCAAGCAATGACTTCAAAAACAGTGCTGTTTAACATCTTAGGAAACCTCGGTTATCCTGAAGATCTCATCACATTTTCAGAAAACTTAGCAGATGCAGAACAACAAATTTTCAATCAATTACCCAATTTAATTTTTTTAGTGATCACTCAGCAGTCCGATATCGCTTTCATCCATAAAATCAAAAAGATCTATCCTTCGAGTAATCTCATCATTTTAGTCAATGAACAATCTACAGATTTAACCTTGCATGCCATTCAGTTAGGTGCAACCGCCTATATGTTGATTCAACAACCGTTGGAAGACACCTACAACCAATTGAAAACTATTTTAAGAGGTGGCGCTGCATTGCATCCAAGTTTTGCTAAATTTTTATTGAGTGAAACTTTTAGTCCGCAAAATGCAGCACCTAAACAGCTCAGTCTGAATCCAGCTGAATACCAAATTTTAGATATGATCAGCCATAGCGCGACTCAAGAGCAGATGGTCCGTGAGTTAAAACTTTCAACGTATCAAATTGATGGTTTTGTTAAAAATATCTACCGAAAAATTAGTAGCTATAGCTAAATTTAGTTCAGATAAATGATTCAAAAAACTTATAAATTAAAAAAATAAAGGGAGCATTGCTCCCTTTTACTTTTCTAACGCATTTATTTAAATGCTTCTATAAGCACATGCTGTGAATTGTGTGCTTCCTCACCCTCTTGAACATGCGTACGAATCCAACGCCCATCACTTTGGAGCAACCAAGCTTGCTGATTATCTTTTAAGTAATTCACTAAACCTAATTGATAAATACGCTTTTTCAAGGCTGGATCTTCAATTGGGAAACAGGCTTCCACGCGATTAAATAAATTACGATCCATCCAGTCTGCACTTGAACAGAAAATACGTGAATCACCATTATTACTGAAATAATACACTCGAGTATGTTCTAAAAAGCGTCCAACAATAGAGCGCACGCGAATATTTTCAGACAGCCCCGGTAAACCTGGACGCAAACAACAAATAGAACGAATAATTAAATCAATCTGTACACCTGCTTGTGACGCTTCGTACAGTTTATTGATCAACTGAACTTCTGTTAATGCATTAACCTTGACTATAATTTGCGCAGACTTGCCCGCTTTGGCATTGGCAATTTCATTATCAATATAATTGATGAGTTGAGTATGTAAGGTAAATGGTGCATGCAGCAGTTTTTTTAGCTTCGCCATTTTACCCATACCGGTCAATTCTTGGAAAATACGATGTACATCTTCACAGAGTTCTTTATCTGTAGTTAATAGACCGTAATCCGTGTAGATACGCGCATTTCCCGCATGATAGTTGCCCGTACCTAAATGCACATATCGCACCAATTTATTGTTTTCGCGGCGTACCACCAAAATCATTTTGGCATGAGTTTTATAGCCCACGATGCCATACACGACAACTGCGCCTGCTTCTTGTAATACATTAGCCACAGCAATGTTTGATTCTTCATCAAATCGTGCTCGAAGCTCAATTACAGCGGTGACCTCTTTACCATTACGTGCTGCTTCCGCTAAAACTTGCACAATCTCCGAATCTGCACCACTTCGATAAAGCGTTTGTTTAATAGCCAAAACTTGTGGATCACGTGCAGCTTCACGCAGTAAATTAATTACCGGTGCGAATGATTCAAAGGGATGGTGCAGCAAAATATCTTGTTTTTGCATCGCACTAAAAATGTTTTCAGATTTTTTGAGTACTTTCGGAATAACTGGAATATGCGCGTCATAACGTAGATGTGGACGTTTAAAGTTTGACAGTAAACGTGCAAGGTTAACCGGCCCATCCACTTTATACAGTTGCTCTTCTTCTAAATCAAACTCATCAAGCAAATATTCATAAATATGCTGCGGACAATTTTCTGTCACTTCCAAGCGAACGGCGCGACCAAAACGACGTGAATTCAACTCACCTTTGAGGGCTTTAGCCAAATCTTCAACATCTTCATTTAAAGCCAAATCGGCATTACGCGTCACGCGGAATTGGTAGCAACCCGTCGCCGTCATGCCGGGAAACAAATCAGAGACATGTTCATGAATAATTGCCGATAGCATCACATGATGCTCTTTGCCACCAGTTAATTCATCAGGAAGCCGAACGACACGTGGCAGCGAACGTGGTGCAGGTACAACGGCTAAGTCAATCTGACGGCCAAACGCATCCTTCCCTTCTAAAGTCACAATAAAATTCAACGACTTGTTGACCAAGCGAGGGAATGGATGTGCGGGATCTAAGCTAATTGGCGTTAAGACTGGAGCAACTTGCTCTTGAAAATATTTTTTCACCCATGCCGACTGTGCAGGGGTTAACTCACCACGACGTAAGAAGCAAATGTCTTCTTCACGCAGTTTGGGTAAAATTTCTTGATTTAAAATACGATACTGGCGCTCAATTGCCGCATGCGCTGTCGCAGAAATTTCATCTAATACTTGTTTTGGTGTTAAGCCATCTGGACTACGGCTTTCATTGCCTAAGTCTAGCTGTTCCATCATTCCCGCAACACGAATTTCAAAAAATTCGTCTAAGTTACGTGAAAAGATCAGCAAGAAATTCATGCGTTCAAGTAATGGATGTATCGGATCAACCGCTTGTTCGAGCACACGCAGATGAAAGTCGAGAATCGATAACTCTCGATTAATATAACGATCATTATAAGTATATTCAGTAGGTACTTGCGCGACTTCAGCTGCGGTATTCATTTCAAACCCATATTAAAAAATGTGTGCTGTACTCAGTTTAGTATGCTTCAAATTTGTGACAATTTCATAAAAAAAGCCCATAAAGATGAGCTTTTTGTTGTAATTCAAATCGCTACCATGCCATTTGACGGGTGTGTCGATTGTTATTAATCTGGGATATGGCTATAACGCATATATTTTTGGATCATGCGCTTACGATAATTTAGCTTACGATCTTGTCGATTTTCATCATAATATTTTGGATTAGGTAAAATAGCCGCAATAAACGCTGCTTGTTCTCGACTCAAACTCCGTGAACTTTTACCAAAATAGTGCTGTGTTGCAGCTTCTACGCCGTAAATGTTGTCCCCAAACTCAACCGAGTTGAGATATACCTCTAAAATGCGCTGCTTCGTCCACATGCGTTCCATCATCCATGTTGCAACGGCTTCCTGTCCTTTTCGGATAAATGAACGCTTATTATATAAAAATAAGTTTTTTGCCAATTGCTGAGAAATGGTCGATCCACCTGCAACCACTTTGCCTTTATCTTTATTACGTTCTAAGGCATTTTGCATGCCTTCCCAATCAAAACCTTTGTGTTGTAAAAACTTGCCATCTTCCGCGGCAACAACAGCATGTTTGACATAATCACTGATTTGGTCGTAATCACGCCATTCGTGTTTAATCGGTTTGGAGGGCTCAGACCAATAATCTAAACGCATCATCATCGTGGATTCCACAGGATGCGTACGCCACCACACCAGACTACCAAAGATCCAAAGCTGCACCAAAAGCACAAGACTGACAAGAATTAACAATGTACGAACAATAAAGGCTTTCATGTCAGTGTGTTACTCCAGAAATTCTGTTTTTTCATGTTAAGCTTATTTTTAAATATTTTGACACAGTACAAGAATAGCATGTCTGAACTCAGCCCTCCTGCTGTATCAACCCGTAAGCTGCAAATCCAACTGTGGTGGATCACGGCACTCTTAATTACCATCAATGTTGGACTCTTTGGCTGGCAAGTGTTGCATGGAATGAACGTAAGCCAACCCGACACACTGGATGCTTTGCATTGGGGTGCTGATTATGCACCTTTAACCTTTTTAGAGGAACCCATCCGCTTATTCAGCAGTATGTTTTTTCATTTTGGCCTGATTCACCTGATGTTGAATATGTGGGCTTTGTATATTTTTGGCAGTGTTGCCGAGCAAATGTTAGGTCGTTTCTACTTCCTTGGCCTGTATGTTTTAGGCGGACTGATGGGAAGTTTGTTGAGTGGGTATTTAACCATTCAAGACAGCTATGCTTTATTGGCCGAAGGTGCAGCCAATCAGCAGCTTTTCCCGAGTATTGGTGCAGGTGCATCGGGTGCAGTGATGGGACTGGGTGCAGCGTTGACGATTATTTCGCTGCTTCCGATGTTACCTAAACAACAATTTTATCTGGATAAAAAAACCTTATTGATGGTGATGGGCATTAACCTCGCGATGGGCTTTATGATTAGTGGAATTAATAATGCCGCGCATATTGGCGGCATGTTGATGGGGGCTGCGTTGGCTTTTATTTGGTATTTAGGACAAAAATTACATCAATCCCTAATCATTCAAATGATCGGTCTAATCGCCGCAGCTGTCGGATGCTACCTGTTTTATCTGCATTGCCAACAATTAATCCAACCGATTTTACCGCTTTGGGAACACTTTATCCTGCTGATGAAGCAATCTCTCTCAGCACGTTAAACAGTGGAATGAACCCTGTGGCTATCAACACAGATATGTTGAAAACACATCAAATCATGTCTAAACCTGAACTGCGCACTGGGTTCCTGCTCCACTCTTAACTTGCTCGGCTGTTAACCATCTCCACCCTTAACTATTTAGTTCACGTAAGCTTTCTAAGGGTGGGATGTCGCAAAGATAACTTAAGCGATAACGTCCAATCAATGTACAGACTAAGGTCATTACCAATGGGAGGATCAACCAAATTTCTGCATGTAACTGGATGACCAATTCCATTTTATAACTGACAATCGCGCTGATCACTTCAGCAAAAATACATGCCACAACACCCGAAATTAGCCCCATCAAACCGACTTCCAAACTGAGCATCGACTTTAATTTTTGCTTGGAACTGCCGAAGGAACGCAGTAATGCCACTTCTTTTTTGCGTTCATCCATAAATAAGTTCAAACATGCGATCAAGACCAAAATGCCTGAAATACTGACCAATAGCGCCAAGATAGTAATAATCTGAACCAATACGCTGACGATGCGTTTGATCTCATCCAAAATTAGACTAACATCAATAAACACGGTATTCGAAAACTGCTGAATCAGATCAATTAACTGACTTTTATCTTGCGGTGGAACATAGAAACTCCCCAAATAACTGCCTGCATTTTCATCCATAGTTTGGGGAGAAAAAATAAAGAAGAAGTTTGGACTAAAGCTTTCCCACTCTACACTGCGAAGGTTGATCACCTTGGCTTGCAAAATCCCTTCAGGAAGGCTAAAACTCAGTCGATCTCCAATTTGAATACCGAGCTCTTGTGCGGTTTTCACCTCTACCGATACTTCATTGACTTGTTGAAACTGCTGACTACCCGCGATGATCTGATTATCTTTTGGAAAAGTTGCAGCCTGTGTGAGATTCAATTCACGGCGTAATGAATTATTGCTTTTAATTAAAGCATCCGAAAAAGGGAGATCATTTTTGGCAACTAATCGTCCACGAATATTCGGGTACATCGGCGTCCCTTGCCAACCATGCAACTTAAGTTGTTGATTAAAATCCTGCAACTCAAATGGCGGTAATCCATAGACAAATTGGTTAGGTGTCCCTTGTGGCAATTGTTGTTGCCAACGTTCCAGTAAATCTGTACGTAATACCGCTAGAACCGTGATCAGACTCAGCCCCAATGCTAATGCGGTAATTTGAAATGCCGTTTGATACGGTGTGCGTATATACGCTGAGATTTTCGTTCCCCAACTTTTCAAGGCTTTCAAACTGAGCCAGACCATCATATATAGGCCAACACACAGGAAGATGATGGCGCAAATCAGCCACAGGGTGAGTTGTAAATTTTCAGTTAAAACCACACAAAACACCACCAAACTGAGTGTTCCGAAACTGAGCATCCAAAGCATGGAACGTACAGAACGCTCTTGTTGTCGTATCACGCGTGCCGGCGGTGTCCCTAATAATTGCCAAAGACTTGGAAGAACAAATCCTAATAACACAATCGCACTGGTGAATATTGCAATTGGGAGCGGACCAAGTAGCATAGACAGGGCTGAAAACTCTAATTGTAAATTAGGAATCAGCTGTAGCATGAGTTGCAATAAGCCATAGCCCAATCCCAGACCAATCATACTTCCAAACAGGATTGAAAGCCCGAGTACAACCAACAGTAAAGCCAGATAAGCACTTAATATTTGCTGTTTGGTCGATCCAATACAGCGCATCAGTGCAATGGCATCCTGATTTTGTTGGACATAGCGCTGACTGGTTAATGCGATGGCGATACCACAAAGTAGAATGGTTAAAATATTCGCCAGCTGTAAAAACGTTTCAAGATTGGCAATCGGTTTCATCAATCGGGTATTGCCTTCACTGGCATTTCTCAGTTTTAAACTGCTTTGAGCTGCATCTTGAACCTGAGCATTATTTGATTTAGCAGCACTGTCTTCGCTTTGATCACCAAATTTCTGCTTATACAGTTTTTCAAAGCGCTGGGTATTTTGTGCATCTCCTGCCATTAACAGGCGATATTCAATCCGACTCCCGACTTGGATGGCATTGGTTCTCGCCACCTCAGACTGCGCAATCATAACTGTCGGTGAAAAACCACTGAAACCGAGTTCCTGATTGGTGTCATGGATGATTTTGGCACTGACTTGAAAAGCAGCATCAGCAATATTGATCTGATCTCCAACCTTAACACCCAACAAATCCATGGCACGCGGACTTAACCAAACCTCACCTGCTTGTATGGAGCGGTTTAGTTTCGGTTCTGTTTCGATTTCACCTCTTAATGGAAATGCGGCATCAACGGCCTTGACATTGACCATGACAAATTGCTGATCAGTATGCGCCATGCTGCTAAATAGCGTGACATTCGATTGTTTTAATTGCAGTGCTTTGGCTTGTTGTTGCCACTCTTGTGGAATTGGTTCATTGGCTGTCAGCACCAAGTCTGCTGCCAACATTTCAGCAGCTTGTAGCGCTACAGCATTTTGAATTTGTACATTGCTAAACTTTAAAGCCGTGGTGGCACTGATCGCCAAGGTCAGTGCGATCAATAATAAATACACACCCGTGGTTTTAAAACTCAGCTGTAAGAGTGGTCGAAACAGTGCCAAAAGATTCATGCAGCATCTCCTGTTCGATGCTCAATCAATTGACCATTGACCAATTCAAAGTGGCGCTGACATTGACGGGCCAAATCGGCATCATGCGTCACCAATACCAAAGTGGTTCCCATTTCACGATTTAACTGAAATAACAGTTGTTCAATTTCCTGTGCCGTTGCACTGTCTAAATTACCTGTTGGTTCATCTGCAAAGATCAGATCGGGTTCACTCACCAAAGCACGGGCAATCGCAACCCGTTGCTGCTCACCACCCGATAAAACTTTAGGGGCTTGATGCGCTTGTCGTTCTAGTCCGACCTTTGCTAACAGTTTTAATGCTTTTTCTTCGGCAGCTTTGACCTGAAAATTTGCTTGTAACCGGAGTGGCAGCATGACATTTTCCAGTGCCGTTAAGTGTGGTAACAACTGGAAGGACTGAAAGACGAAACCAATATGGGCCAAACGGACTTGAGCACGCTGTTCTTCATTTAATAAATGAATGTCCTGACCACAGACCTGTAACTGTCCAGAACTGGCTTGATCTAAGGTCGCCAAAATCCCCAACAAGGTGGATTTACCTGAACCAGAACGACCGGTAATCGCAACCTGTTCCCCTGCAAAGATTTCAAGATCGAGGTGTTCAAAGATCGATAACTGTTTTTGTGGAAGTTGTATCTTTTGTGTCAATTGCTGTGCAGAAATAATCGCCTGTGGCATGATGTCAACATCTGTCGTGAATTGGGTCATATCTTCCCTATATGCAAAATCGCATTCAAAATAATCGTCTATTGAGTTACTTGCTGGCTATTGCACTGATGTTCTGCCCGATGCTGCTCTCTGCCAAAACCATTATGATTTTGGGCGATAGCTTAAGTGCAGGTTACGGTGTTTCAGTGCAGCAAGGTTGGGTCCACTTATTACAAAAACGTCTAGACCAACAGTATCCGAAACAACATAAAGTGGTCAATGCAAGTGTCAGCGGTGAAACCACCAGTGGAGCTTTGGCACGACTGCCTAAACTGTTGCAAACTCATCGTCCAGACCTTGTGGTGATTGAGTTAGGTGGTAATGATGGTTTACGCGGACAGCCCCCTGCACAAATTCAAAAAAATTTAGCGCAGCTGATTCAAAAAAGCCAACAGGCCAAATCGAAAGTGATTTTATTTGGAATGAAAATTCCACCGAATTATGGCAAGGCATATAGCCAAGCTTTTGAAAATAACTATCAAGTGTTGAGCCAACAGTACAAAGTCAAATTATTACCTTTCTTTATGCAAGGCGTGGCGGGGCATAAAAATTTGATGCAACAAGATCAAATTCACCCAAATGCCAAAGCGCAACCAATTTTGCTGAATAATGCTTATCCATTGATTAAAGCCAGCTTGTAAATTTAATTGGTGAAAATGGATTCGTTAAAAAAGGCGCTTCATTTGAGCGCCTTTTTTTAAATCTTGTATTTACTGTAATTTGCTTAGAAATCGTAGAAGCTCACTTCACCCGTTTCGAGTGAATACTCAGCGCCCACCACTTTTAATTTGCCTTGCGCAATTAAGTTTTCGAGGACTGCTGAACCATGACGCAGTTGATTTACTGATGCAAAAACGTTTGAACGTACTGCATGCATTGAAAGTTTTTCGAGGTCATCTTTCAATTCAGTTTGCATGAGTATTTCTACAGATGGACGAACGCGGTTCACAATCGACATCAAATTTGCTGATGGCGGTGTCGCAGGGTTAGTTAAAGCTTCAATCGTAGAATGAATCGCGCCACAGTGTGTATGACCCAATACAATGACCACAGGACATCCAAAACTTTCTGCTGCAAATTCCACGCTACCGACTTGAGACGGTGCCACAATATTACCTGCAACACGAATCACGAATAAATCGCCTAAGCCTTGGTCAAATACCATTTCAGCAGGAACACGTGAGTCTGAACACCCTAAAATAATCGCAAAAGGTTCTTGGCTTTCGGCCATTTCAGCACGTTGTTGATGCGTCAAAAGCTTTGGGTGATTCGTTTCACCGTCTACAAAACGTTGATTCCCTTTTTTTAAACGATCTAAAGCTTCTGCTGCTGTTAGCATGTTCTAATTACCCTTATCCGAAGTTGCAATATTTTAATCCCAGTCGAATCGATTGTCACTTGCAAAAACAATTGCTATGAATTTTTTCTAAGACGATGCTACTTGATAGAAAATGCTAGTCTACATTCATCAAAAAAAAATATTTTTTCTGTAATGGTTCACATTATTAAAACGCAAGTTTAACCACATCAAAAAAGCAATGGATGACAAAGGTCATTTTTAATTTACAATATATTTCATAAATATACGCTTTTGCTATTTCAGCCCATTCTGATAATAGTCATATAAATGATCTAAAAAATATATCGATTCGATTTAACTGGGGTAAACGTCAATGAAAGGACATCATTCACGCGTTTTTGGCTTTTTCAAGCTAGCAACAATTTGCTGTATGACGTTTACTGCCAACCATGCTTTGGCTGCAAATCCGTCTCCCATCAGCAAAAACCTGGCTGTACCCTCTATCGTGCAAAACTATTTGAGCCAAGAACGTAAAGCGGCTGGTTTAGTTACACATAGCGTTCAAGTCGGCAATGTGAATTGGAGTTATAGCGAAGGCGGTCAACGCTCTAAACCGACCATTTTGCTAATTCATGGTTTAGGCGGCACACGTGATAATTGGAATCGTGTTGCGCATTATTTAACACCGAACTATCACGTGATCATCCCCGACCTTCCGGCCAATGGCGATACCCATGTCCCTGTCGATTTTGATGTCTCAGTGCCGAATGTCACGGAACAACTACGCCAGTTTGTCCTTAAAATAGATATTGAAGATAAACTAAATGTTGCAGGTCACTCATTGGGTGGTTCCATTGCCACGGTATATGCCTCTCAATATCCTTTTGACACCCAAAGCTTATTTTTACTCAACAGCGCGGGCATTTATAAACAAGCCAATACCAGTTATACCCGTGACCCGTATAAACTTAAAAATTTAATTGTTTCAAAACCGGGTGATTTAGATGATGTTATGCATAAACTCATGCAAAATCCGCCCAATGTTCCGACACAGCTTAAAGAAGCGCAGGAGAATATCTTAATTGCGCGTGCGCCCTTCACCAGTAAAATGATCGATCAAGTCGTCACGCTCAATCGAATCTACACCCCTGAAACTTTTGCTCGTTTAACACGAACAGTGGAAGCCCCGACCCTGATCCTTTGGGGCAAACAAGATAAAATCTTTAATGTTGAAGTGGCTGGCGAACTCAAGTCGTTACTGAAACGTGCAGAAACCCCAGTGATTTTAAATAACGTCGGTCATATGCCAATCTTAGAAGCTGAACAACAAGTTGCAGACCATTACTTGCCTTTCCTTGCGAAAAGTCAAAAGTTTAAAAACCCTTTGGTAGATAAACTGATTCAGTTAAACTGAGCATTCGCCATTTTTAGATCCCCATGACTGGGACTTCAGGGAAAGTATGCAGAAAAACCCGATGATTGAGCAGTTGATTGACGCTCAACTGAACTTTTTAGATCAGAGCTTTTCACACAATGATACCGTAGCCACTGAATTCACCCATTTTTATCAATGGTTTCGTAAACAATCTTTGCAGCAGATTTGGAGCTTTGATCAAATCAATGCCTTGTTGCAGAAACAAATTTTAAATACCCCTGCAAGTCAATTCCTAATTGAGCAAATTGCTGAACATATCAAATTTGCACTGATTCACCCTGCAAATGACAGCACCACAATTGCCGAAATCATTCCAGTGTTGACCATCGATAAAATTGCACAATATGTGGCGAGTAAACAAGGACATCGTCAGCGTTTAATTCATACCATGGTCAACAATCCTGCATTTTCAGCCATGATCAGTCAGTTGATTCAACATGCGATACAAGATTATTTAGACAACTCAGTGATTGCAAAATCGGTACCCGGTGTTTCACGATTTATGAAAATGGGGAAATCGGTACTGGAAAATGTCACTGATACCAATTTAGATAATGCGGTCAGCAAATACTTGCAAAAGAATATTTTAAAGCTCAGTCAAATGAGTGAAACCGTGTTAAATCAGCACTTTGATGATCATAAGCTGTACCATTTTCAAGCCAATTTGTGGCATAAAATTAAAGCGCTGCCAGTTTCAGTATTAAAGAACTATGTTGAAGTTCAGGACTTGCCGCAAACAGTTGCCATGGGTCATGAAATTTGGGACTTTATGCGACAGTCTGAGTATATGAAACAGCAAGTGCATGATGGCGTATACGCTTGGTACGTGCGTAATGCAGAACGCTCTTTTGATTTATTGCTGCGTGATTTAAATATTGATGAAGCACTGATTCAGCATGAACTTCAAAACTTACTCAATCCTATCGTTCAGCAAATGATTGAGTCAGGATATATACGTGAGCGTTCCCGTCTGTATTTAGAACAGTTTTACTACTCAAGTGAAGCACTGAAAATTTTAAATATCCAAGCATAAAAAAAGCCGCGTTAAGCGGCTTTTCTTTTGGAACTACTTAGAATTGGTATTTCAAACTAGCATAGTAAGCACGACCCGGCTCGTTATATGTTTGGTTGACCGTTTTATCACGCAGTTTTTGCTCATCAAATAGGTTATTCACACCGATACGAGCACTTAAAGCCGCATTAAATTTATAACCAAAGTTAATGCCTGCAATGCCATAACTTTTCACGCTATCCATCGCCAAGCCATTTTTGCTTTCAAGACTGGTTTCTGCATATTGACGTGGTTTTTGACGACCATATTGGGTATAGACAAAGTTACTGTCTAATCGATCCGTGATGTTGTAGTTCAAAATAGAGTTTATTGTGTAATTTGGAATCACTGACAGTGGATTGCCAGTACGTTTATCTTCAGAGTTGATCATATAGGTGACGTTATTAGTCCACGTGATATCACCCCAGTCCAAAGAAATACTTCCTTCAACACCTTCAACCAAGGCTTCTGGCGTATTCATCCAACGCAGTACATTATATGTTGTTCCATTTACTTCTAGTTCTTCTAGACGTGTATCCCCAGCAACGATCTTATTTTTATAATCATTACGAAACCATGCAAAGCCTGCATTTACGATGTCTTTTTCAAACTGTACACCTAATTCTTTATTCACTGAAGTTTCAGGTTTGAGATCGCCATTACCTTGTAATAGACATTGGCTCAGCCCAATCGGACAGCCATTACCGCGAGTACTTAACAGATAACCTTCCGCATTTTGGTACATATTAGGTGCTTTATACGCCTTAGCCACACCACCTTTTAATGTCCAATAGTCGCCAAGCTTTTGCGTAATATTGAGACTTGGACTCCAGCTATCACCCGATTTACTATGATTATCATAGCGTAGTGCCAAAACGACATCGGTGCTCTCGCCCAAATTCATATTGTTTTCAATATAGGCCGACGCAATCCGTGAATCCATTTGTGAACGGTCACCTGAAGTCAGCACATCACCAAAACCGCCTGCGCCAGCTTGTGTATTAACCGTATCGGTAAAGTCATCTTCGACCCACTCAACGCCTAAAGTTAATACCTGTGGAACATACCATTGGAACGGCAGATTGGTTTCTGCATTAAGACGAACGGTTTCTAGATGTGACGTTTGTTTATTTTCAAGATTATTAATCTGTCCCTCTGTACTACCGCCTGTACCTTCAGGTAAGCGCTTATTTTTGGTTTTGTCATATTGCGCTATGATTTTACTGTCACCCCAACCCCACGTACCTTCATGGGTTAATGCAAAACTATCACGATAAATGGTATTGGTTTCTTCACCGATTAAAGCCGATAAAATTGGTGCTTTGTTTGGATCGGCTGGATCAAATACACTGTTTTGACTGTCGCCTGCAAAACGGTTGCCTTGGCGGCCAACACTTGCATCAAACATCAAGACTTGTTGATCATTCAACT
This sequence comes from Acinetobacter sp. YH12064, assembly GCF_013419735.1. Classification (NCBI taxonomy): domain Bacteria; kingdom Pseudomonadati; phylum Pseudomonadota; class Gammaproteobacteria; order Moraxellales; family Moraxellaceae; genus Acinetobacter; species Acinetobacter sp. YH12064. The sequence continues at coordinate 29,672 of NZ_VOZP01000006.1, read as the reverse complement.
GCCAAGCCAAGCGCCCAGCAATATCTTTATTCTCTACGCCTTCTCGACCCGCCATACGCGCGCCATTGTTCATTAAAGCATTAATATCCGCAGCATCTGAATCGGTTTTGTTATAACTACCGTATAAACGATATGAAAGGACATCTTTAAGAATTGGCCCGCTTAAGTTAAAGCTCTCACGGTGACTTGCGCCCTCTTTAGCATCTTCGGGCTGATTGGTAAAAACTTCCACAGAGCCATGCACTTCATTGGTCACTTTCTTGGTTTTAATATTGACCACACCACCCATCGCACCTGAACCATAACGCGCTGCTGCTGGACCACGCAGCACTTCAATCGACTCAATAGCATCTGCAGGTACCCAGTTCGAATCACCACGTGTATCACGCTCACCACGCCAGCCATAACGTACTGAGTTTCTCGAATTTACAGGCTTGCCATCAATTAAGATCAACGTGTTTTCAGGCCCCATTCCACGGATATCAATCTGACGGTTATTCCCTCGCTGGCCTGTGGCACTGTTACCAGTCAAATTTACACCCGGCATACGGCGCACATATTCTGAAATATCATTCACAACCGGCATTTTTTCTAAATCTTCTGCCGTAATTTTTGAAGCACCTAATGATTGTTTAACTTGTTCTGCTGCAGTAACAACAATGGTTTCCATCTTCGTTACGGATTCATCTGGTGCTTCAGTGTGCACATCTCCTGCATGCGTCAAACTTACCAAGGCACAGAGTATTGAAAGTGTAAGCGTTGATTTTAATAGTTGTTTGGTCATTGAGTGCTTCCAAATAAACGTATTTATGGAGAAATCTAGAATAATGTGTTGCACATTGTAACCACCACAAACAATATTGCAATTAATTTTAATAATCATTCTCATTTATATTTGTGATATAGCTTATCATTTTGATGTAAAACCCCTAGAAATATCTAAAAATCTTCGTTTTTTTGATTTAGACAATAAAAAAGCCGCAAGGTTGCGGCTTTTTATAAAAATACTGAACTTATTTGAAATAAGCACCTTCAGTATTACTGTGATCCGTTTGATCAACAACACGCATTAACTCAGGTACATGCTGCTTCAATGTTGTTTCAACACCTTGTTTCAAGGTTAAATCGATTGAAGAACAACCTTGGCAACCACCACCGAATTTAAGCACTGCAGTTAAACCATGTTCTGCATCTTCAACCACCTCTACCAATGCACAGTTACCACCATGACCTGCAAGTCCAGGGTTAATTTCTGACTGTAGAACATAAGTGATTCGCTCTTCTACAGAGGCATCTGGACCCACACGTGGCACTTTAGAGTTTGGCGCACGGAAAGTTAACTGACCACCAAAACGGTCTTTGTTATAGTCAATCACCGCATCCAAAAGATATGGAATAGACGGTGTGTCAATAAATGCAGGGAAATCTGGATAGTCTTGTTTATAGTCTGTAGGCACAACTTCTTCTGGTGCACTGTAAGCCATACAACATTCAGCACGTGGCGTACCCGGATTTTCCACAAAAACACGTACACCAATGCCCGGTGTATTTTGTTTATCCAAAAGATCTTTCAAATACTCTTGGGCATTTGGAGTGATCAATAGGTTTGGAATTTCTTCAGCAACTGCTGTGCTGTTGTTCTCAGTCGACATTACAATATTTCCTCAAGCTGAAGTCGCTATTTTAACTTAAGATGCGGGGCATTAGAAAAAAATCAACTAAAATTGTCGGAATTCTTCTGAAAGTTCACGCTTTAGGCAGATTTAATGGCATTATTGAGCATAAATTTTAACAAGTAGAATAGTCATATATGTTGGGCCTACCCTTTAACCACACCGTGACCATTATCCTGATTACGGTGGTGATTTCACTGATTGCATTTTCAAATCAGAAAGTGATGAATCGTTTGTTATTTTGGCCGCCAGCCCTCAGTCGTGGCGAGTATGACCGATTTATTAGCCATGGCTTTATTCATGCAGATGGCGCGCACCTATTGTTCAACATGATTACCTTATTTTTCTTTGGTAGCGTGATTGAAAGTTTTTATCGCCAATATTTCTTCGACATGGGCTTTGTATTGTTTTATTTAGGCGGTTTGATCGCTGCGATTATTCCGAGTTATTTAAAACATAAGCATGATACCCATTGGGCAAGTTTAGGGGCTTCTGGGGCGGTATCTGCAGTACTCTTTGCGTATATCTTGTTTGAACCGTGGAAACTGATTTTTGTATTCTTTATTCCTGTTCCTGCGATTATTTTTGCCGTGCTGTATGTGGCTTACAGTATCTGGTCAGGTAAACGTGGCAACAGTAACATTAACCACAGCGCGCACTTATGGGGCGCAGCTTATGGTGTGATCATGACGATCATTCTTGAACCGAAGCTTATTCCGCATTTCTTAAGTCAGTTACTAAATGTTCCTTTCTAACGTTAAGTCTAAAAAATCAGTCTGATTTAACCAGTAAAATGACAGCCTAAACCGTTTCAGTTTAGGCTTTTTTATTGTGCTGCGTTAAATCGAAATGTCCTTTAATTTTTTTCTTTAGCCAATTTCCCACATTTACAGCACCGCACTTTGAATATCGAGCTATACAATTTCACAGCAGATTGAAACGCTATCTACCCTTGCCCTGATTTAAACTGAAATGACACAGAATAAAAAAGGGAAAATTCCAATGAAAATAGTCCTGATGTTCTCAAGTTTGCTGTTGACCTGCGTGTTGAGTGCTTGTGCCATTCACACCCGTGAAGGCAGTATCGTGGTCGACCCAGATCGTAATTACTATCCTTATAAGTACCCAGATCGACATGGCGACTTTTGCCCGCCCGGACAGGCTAAAAAAGGCCGTTGTTGATTTGCAGTTATTGATTTAATGCCCTCTTCTTTTCAGCCTTCAAACCGAAGGCTTTTTCAATTCCGGCAATAAAATTTGAAGCTGTATATTCTACGAAAGTTCACAAAAGCACATGACAAATCATATAAATCTGGCACTTTATGCCACCCTATTTTTTAATTTGGCATAGATAATGTATACATCTGTATATTAATGACAAAATTAGCTGAGATATTTTGCATGTCGAGTTCAACTGAAGGTCTTCAATTTCCCATTTCGGCTTCAAACCAAAAGCCGAGTACATCTAAAACTGGTCGTGAAATTATCGCTGAAGCCTTAGCTGCAGTTGACCATCACTCTTCTGTACGTGCAAAACAAGAAAAAAACTGGCGTAAAAAATATCCTGAATATTTTAAAGCCTTGGTTGAACAAGGAATTCAATCATCTGAAGCTGCGATCAACATTGCTGAGCAAGGTTTAAATAAAGCGCATCACGTCTTTGAGTTTTATCGTAATCAAGAAAAGTATACGCTCAAAGATGCAGTAGCTTTGACTGCACATCCGCTGCATACCGTGAAATTAAAAGGTGAAAGTGACGCAGCGCCTGAGTGGTATGTGCCCTATCATGGTCAAAAACTTCAAGGTGAGGCTTTACTGGCTCAGATTCAAAAATGGCAAGATGCTGGCATCATTGAAGCCAGTCATGCAGACGCATTACGTGAAGCCATTGCACACCCAGAATGGTTCGATTTGTCAGATCGGACTATGGTGCTTTTTGGTGCTGCCTCCGAAGCTGGCCCTCTGACGTGGTTAGCAAAATGGAAAGCCAATATTGTGGCAATCGACCTCAATAATGAACGTGTTTGGGATCGAATCTTAAGCACGGTTCAGGCCGGTAATGCCACTTTATATGCACCAAGTCTCGACGCTGTGCATGAAGACACACCCATTCAAGAACTAAAACACAAATTGGGCGCCAATTTACTGACACACATTCCTGAAATTGCACAATGGCTTGCACAAAGTGAACATCAACTAGATCTGGCTGCAATTGCCTATTTAGATGGTGAAAAGCATGTTCGTGTTGCAATGGCAATGGACAGCATCATGGCCTATGTCAGCCAACAAAAAGCCGACACCAGCTTGATGTTTATGTGTACTCCGACCGATGTCTATGCGGTTCCAGAAGAGATTGTTACGGCAGCGCAAGCCAAATTCCAAAACCGTGCTTCTGCACAAAAACTATTGACACAAAGTATTGCCAAAGTCACAGGTCAGCATTTCTTTAAGCAAAATAATGAGCAAACCACCACAGCAGACAATGGAAAATCCTATGGTATTGCTGACTGTCTAGTGGTGGAACAAGGTCCAAACTACGCACTCGCAAAACGTATCCAACAATGGCGCGCAACTGTCGCACGTCAAAATGGTCAGCGGGTTAGTATCAATATTGCGCCATCCACCACGACCCGCTCAGTAACGAAGAACCCATTATTAAAGGCAGCATTTAATGGTGCGAGTTTATTTGATGTGGAATCCTTCCAACCTGAAACCACCAATGCACTCATGGCAGCTTTATGGATTCACGACTTGAGAAACCCTCAATCGGTTGCTAACCCTGAAACGGCGCTAGACCATCCATTAGAACTCATGATGCATGGTGCCAACCATGGTGGCTTATGGCGTGTGGCTTATTTGGCGCGTACTGCCTTACCTTTTGCAGCGCTGTATGGTTTTGCTGAAGAGAAATTACCCGTGAAAAAAGTATTGGGACTGTTTAAAAAAGCGTAACGGCATTGGTTCAAATAAGTGTTGAACTTTGCAAAGCTTCAACTCGCTAGTTTGATTGTTCTAATTCAGCTCTCAGTCATCCCATTAAAATCGGTGATGTCTGAGATAAAGCCAAAAAAAAAACGCTGCCGAAGCAGCGTTTTTTATATCTGGAATTTGAGTTACTTAGAACACTTTCAAGAATAACCAGTACAAGCAACCTGATAGACAGATCGTTGCAGGTAAAGTGAAGACCCAAGCCGATAGAATGGTCTTCACTGTTGCAAAGTTCAAACCTGACTTATTCGCAACCATGGTACCTGCAACCGCAGAGTTAAGTACGTGTGTAGTCGATACTGGCATACCAAAACCATCCGCAGCAGCAATCGTTGACATAGCAACAAGCTCGGCAGACATACCCTGACCATAGGTCATGTGGTTTTTACCAATACGCTCACCTACAGTCACGACAATACGTTTCCAACCCACCATGGTTCCAAGACCCAGTGCCAATGCAACAGCGACTTTTACCCATGTTGGAATGTACTGTAAGAAGGAGTCTAAGTGACTACGATATTCCTTCACAGTTTTTTGTTCAGCTTCTGCCATTGCTGGTAGTTGTTCAGCTTTATCTAGACGTTTAAAAGCAGTGGTACTGAGGTACATATCATTACGAATCGAAGATACTTCTTGTTCAGGAATATCTTTTAAGTCGCCATACTGTGCAACACGCTCACCTAAATGATCGGTCAAACTTGCCAAAGCTGGCACAACTTCTGGGCTGACTTCTTTGGTTTGAATGTATTTGGTGAGTACATCACGTGCCTTTGCATCAGGAATATCCTTATGCTCTGCGTAGATCGCAGTCGCAGTTTGAGCAGATAACTGATGGAAAGATTGAATATGTTGATTATCTAAGTTCTTATTCAATGAATAAGCCAATGGCACACATCCGATCAAAATCAGCATGATCAGACCCATACCTTTTTGACCATCATTTGAACCGTGCGCAAAACTTACACCTGTACAGGTAAAGATCAAAATTGCACGAATCAATGGTGGTGGCGGCTTATTGCCTTCTGGTGGTTGAAACAGTTCAAGCTGTTTGCGGAAAATACGCTTCACCAACAAGAAAACGAGAGCTGCAAATGCAAAACCAATCAGTGGCGAGAACAATAACGCCTTACCGACTTTAAGCACCTGCTCCATATCTACACCGCTCGCACCACCGCCTGCATTTAACAGGTAGTTCATGATGCCAACGCCAAGAATAGAACCAATCAAAGTATGCGAACTAGACGCAGGGATGCCTAAGAACCAAGTTCCTAAATTCCACAAAATCGCTGCGATCAACATAGCGAAAACCATGGCAAAGCCAGCACCTGAACCGACATTCATAATCAATTCAACAGGTAACAAGGCAATAATGCCGTAAGCGACTGCACCACTGGCAACCATTACGCCTAGGAAGTTACAGAAACCCGCCCACATTACCGCAACCGGTGCTGACAAGGCGTTGGTATAAATCACTGTTGCTACTGCATTTGCAGTGTCATGGAAACCATTTACAAATTCAAAGCCAAGTGCGATGAATAAGGCTGTGCCCAATAAAATCATTGAATAAAGACTTAAAGGCGGAACATGCGCTAAATCGGCAGTCACCTGAAAACCAATATAAATCAACGTTGAAATAATCACCGTTAAAAATACCGGCATAAAGAATTTCGGTGTAGGCACATGAACATTCGTGGACTTTTGAGGAGTCGACGTGTGCGCTGAATCTACGGGAGTTTGTTTAGAATTCATGCAGGCAGGAATAGAGGATTTTAAAATCCCCATATTGTTCAATTTAATTATGACAATTATATGACAAAGCGGTGTCATATAAAGCAATTTTTCATGCTTTATTTGTTTTTTTTAAGTGTTAAAAACCGACTTCCCTACTCTACTTTCATAAAGTAAATCAGTTATTTAATCTGCGTATTTAAACTTTATTTTCTTTGAAACCCAATATTTCAACTTATATTTCATCTGTCATGTTTTTTTGTCATTTTGCATAGCCCTAATGGATGTTTTTTAATCTTGCCTGAGCAATATGACAAATTCATGAAGCTTTCCATACATTTATATGAAATTGGAATATGAAATTATCAAGTTGCAATATTGCTCATTAATTCAACAAGCTAATAATTGCGCGCTGTGAAGATCATTGAATATCAATAAAACTGCAATGAATTCTGTTAATATATTTGCCGATTTTATATTCCATCGGATTGGGGTTATTTATGTCCACGCTTGCCACCCTAAAAGAGCTGCTCGCTCAACGGATTCTGATTATCGACGGTGCAATGGGCACCATGATTCAGCGTCATAAACTCGAAGAAGCTGACTACCGTGGTGAGCGTTTTGCAGATTGGGCATCTGACCTCAAAGGCAATAATGACCTATTGGTGTTGACTCAGCCGCAAATCATTCAAGGCATTCATGAAGCCTACCTCGATGCTGGCGCAGACATCATTGAAACCAACAGCTTTAACGGCACAAAAGTTTCAATGTCTGACTACCACATGGAAGATTTGGTATCAGAGATCAACCGTGAAGCAGCGCGTATTGCCAAAGCAGCTTGTGAAAAATACTCAACGCCTGAAAAACCGCGTTTTGTAGCAGGTGTGCTTGGCCCGACTTCACGTACTTGCTCGATCTCGCCAAATGTAAATGACCCAGCATTTCGTAACATTACTTTTGATGAGTTAAAAGAAAACTATATTGAAGCTGCGCATGCCCTGATTGAAGGCGGTGCGGATATTCTGCTCATCGAAACTGTATTCGATACCTTAAACTGTAAAGCTGCCATTTTTGCAGTGAAAGAAGTCTTCAACCAAATTGGCTACGAATTGCCATTGATGATTTCAGGCACGATTACCGATGCCTCTGGCCGAACTTTAACTGGCCAAACTGCTGAAGCGTTCTGGAACTCTGTGCGTCATGGTGACTTGTTGTCGATTGGCTTTAACTGTGCCCTAGGTGCAGATGCCATGCGTCCGCACGTCAAAACCATTGCTGACGTTGCTGATACTTTTGTTTCGGCGCATCCGAACGCTGGCTTACCAAATGCCTTCGGCGGTTATGATGAAACCCCTGAAGAAACAGCTGCCTTTATTAAAGAATTTGCAGAAAGTGGCTTGATTAACATCACTGGCGGCTGCTGCGGTACAACGCCGGATCACATCCGTGCTATTGCCAATGCCGTAAAAGACATTGCGCCGCGCCAAGTGCCAGAAACCAAACCCGCTTGCCGTTTAAGCGGTTTAGAGCCGTTCAACATTACAGAAGATTCGCTGTTTGTAAACGTCGGTGAACGTACCAACGTGACAGGTTCTAAAAAATTCCTACGTTTAATCCGTGAAGAAAACTTTGCCGAAGCTTTAGAAGTTGCACAGCAGCAAGTTGAAGCCGGTGCTCAGATTATCGACATCAACATGGATGAAGGCATGCTGGATTCAGAAGGCGCAATGGTGCACTTCCTGAATCTTGTAGCCTCTGAACCTGAAATTTCACGTGTGCCGATCATGATTGACTCATCTAAATGGGAAATCATTGAAGCAGGCTTAAAATGTGTACAAGGTAAAGCGGTTGTTAACTCGATTTCCTTAAAAGAAGGCTATGACGAGTTCGTTGCAAAAGCGCGTTTGTGCCGTCAGTATGGCGCTGCCGTAATTGTGATGGCCTTTGACGAAAATGGTCAGGCCGATACAGCTGCACGTAAAAAAGAAATCTGTAAGCGCTCTTATGACGTGTTAGTGAATGAAGTTGGCTTCCCTGCTGAAGACATCATTTTTGACCCGAACGTGTTTGCAGTGGCAACAGGTATCGAAGAACACAACAACTATGCTGTGGACTTTATTGAAGCAACAGGCTGGATCAAGCAAAACTTACCACATGCGATGATTTCAGGCGGTGTGTCTAACGTATCGTTCTCCTTCCGTGGTAACGAACCAGTCCGTGAAGCGATTCACTCTGTGTTCTTGTACCATGCCATTCAGCAAGGCATGACTATGGGTATCGTCAACGCAGGTCAAATGGCGATTTATGATGATATTGATGCTGAACTGAAAGCTGCGGTTGAAGATGTGATCTTGAACCAAAACCAAGGTGAAAGCCATCAAGAAGCTACAGAAAAGCTGCTTGAAGTTGCTGAAAAATACCGTGGTCAAGGTGCTGCGCAAAAACAAGTTGAAAACTTGGAATGGCGTGAACTTCCAGTTGAAAAACGTCTGGAACACGCTTTGGTTAAAGGCATCACCACATTCATTGATGAAGATACTGAAGAAGCACGTCTGAAAGCTAAACGTCCTTTAGATGTAATTGAAGGTCCGCTGATGGACGGCATGAATGTGGTAGGTGATTTGTTCGGTTCAGGCAAAATGTTCCTGCCGCAAGTCGTGAAATCTGCACGTGTCATGAAACAGGCTGTAGCTTGGCTCAACCCATTCATTGAAGCGGAAAAAACAGCTGGCCAATCTAAGGGTAAAGTCCTGATGGCAACTGTGAAGGGCGATGTGCATGACATCGGTAAAAATATCGTAGGCGTGGTGTTGGGCTGTAACGGCTATGACATTATCGACCTTGGGGTGATGGTGCCTTGCGAGAAGATTTTACAAACTGCGATTGATGAAAAAGTCGATATCATTGGCCTGTCTGGCCTGATTACGCCGTCACTGGATGAAATGGTTTTTGTTGCGAAAGAAATGCAGCGCAAAGGCTTTAATGTTCCATTGATGATTGGCGGTGCAACCACTTCTAAAGCGCATACGGCAGTGAAAATTGATCCACAATATTCAAATGATGCGGTGATTTATGTTGCCGATGCATCGCGTGCGGTGGGTGTAGCAACAACTTTACTTTCTAAAGAAATGAAGCCTAAATTTGTTGAAGACACACGTGCTGAATATGAAAAAGTCCGTGAGCGTATTGCCAATAAACAGCCAAAAGCTGCCAAGCTGACATATGCTGAATCTGTAGAAAATGGCTTAAAAATTGACTTTGCTGCCAATGCGCCTGTGAAGCCAAACTTTATTGGTACGCAAACGCTGACCAATTATCCATTGGAAACATTAGTTGAGTACTTTGACTGGACACCGTTCTTCATTTCTTGGAGTTTGGCAGGTAAATTCCCTGCTATCTTAACTGATGAAGTTGTAGGTGAAGCAGCAACTGACTTGTATGAACAAGCACAGACCATGCTAAAAGACATCATCGACAACAAACGTTTTGATGCTCGTGCTGTGTTTGGTATTTACCCTGCAAACCGTTCAGCAGCGGATTCGGTTGAAGTGTATAGCGAAGATGGTCAATCGGTTACACATACCTTCCATCACATTCGTCAACAGTCTGATAAAGTGACAGGTAAACCAAACTTGTCATTAGCGGACTTTATTGCGCCTAAAGGTGTTGCGGAAGATTACTTGGGTGGTTTCACGGTATCCATCTTTGGTGCGGAAGAAATGGCAAATGAGTACAAAGCTAAAGGCGATGACTACTCTGCAATTCTTGCACAATCTTTGGGTGACCGTTTTGCGGAAGCGTTTGCGGAGCATTTGCATGAGCGCATCCGTAAAGAGTTCTGGGGTAACCAAGCGTCTGAAACCTTAAGCAATGAAGAATTGATTAAAGAGAAGTATGTGGGCATCCGTCCTGCACCGGGCTACCCTGCTTGCCCTGAGCATTCAGAAAAAGCGCCATTGTTTGATTGGTTAGGTTCTACCGATAAAATTGGTACGCAATTGACTTCTAGCTTTGCAATGTGGCCGCCTTCATCTGTCAGCGGTTTCTACTATGCAAACCCTGAAAGCCAATACTTTAACGTGGGTAAAATCGCAGGCGATCAGCTTGAGGATTATGCAAAGCGTAAAGGCTGGACTTTGGATGAAGCGAAGCGTTGGTTAGCACCGAATTTGGATGATTCGGTTCAGTAATTAGTTTGAAAAAATCCCCTCGAATGAGGGGGTTTTTTATTTATAATCAAAAATCTTAAAAACACATAAACGAATTTTATAAAATTGAAAAAAATATTCTTACTTTTAGTTTTACCTTTTATTTCATCTTTTACTTTTGCAAAATGTAAAGATAGTAATGTTTATGATGAAATTGCCTGTTATGAAAAAGAATTAAAATCTAATAAAACCAAGCTCAACCAAACTTATCAAAAGCTTTATAACACTATGGATGAGGAAGGTAAGAAAATTTTAGAAACCTCTCAAAAGAATTGGTTGTTATATAAAAATAGTCATTGTGATGAACTCGTATCTTATCTATCTAGCAGTGTACAAGGTGCGGGATCTAAGCTAATCAATCTATCATGTAATGCCGATCTTATTGATCAACGAATTAAAGACTTAAAAGATTTACTTTAATTTTTAGGTAATCCCCCTAAATCCCCCTTTTACAAAGGGGGACTTTCGCGTATCGAATTCATTACGTGACAGCTCTTCGTTTTGTAAAGGAAGTTTGGGAGAGATTAATTGCTATAAATAAAACTAGTATTTAAAATACTTAAACCCATGAAAAATTTAAGATTGAAAAATGGCAATAATAAAAAGTTTAGATCTAGGAAGCCTAGAAAGTATCTGTAAAACTTTAGGTGAAACTAATAACGGGCTTTCAGGAACAGAAATCACCAAATATCTGACTGAATGTAATATCAAAGATCTTCAACTAAATTCAACAAAATGGAAACGTTTATATGATGCTCTATCCTCAAAACAAACTGAAGATCGCTGTTCTAATAATGTCTTAGCTTTTATTAAATATGTTATGCGCCCTTCACGTCATATCCATAGAAAAGAATGGTTTGAAAATATACGAACTGAATTGAATTATGTTTTGTCATTTGAAGGTTTTGAACTCACTGATAGTGGCGAACTCAAGCAAGCAGACAAAGTTCAAACTTTTGATGAAGCTGAAGCACGGGCGCAAAATTTAAGAAAAACTTTATTAGATAGAAAAATACATCCTGATGTCTTAGCGTTTTGTAGAGCAGAACTACTCGTAGATAATTATTTTCATGCAGTTTTTGAAGCAACTAAAAGTATTGCTGAAAAAATTAGAATCAAAACAAAACTAACCAGTGATGGTTCTGAATTAGTAGATCAAGCTTTTGCGTATAAAAATAAAGTTCCTTATTTAGCCTTAAATAGTTTAACTACACCAAGTCATCAGAGTGAACAAAACGGTTTTATGCATTTACTTAAAGGTATATTTGGAACATTTAGAAATACTACAGCTCATGCCCCTAAAATTACGTGGAATATAGATGAACAGGATGCTTTAGATATTTTATCAACTGTGTCCTTAATTCATAGAAAATTAGACAAAGTAGCTGAAGCTAAAAAAATGTATGAAGGACAAATATAATCCCTCCTAACCTTCCTTTTAAAAGGGAGGAACTACACGAATCCAAAACCATCATCTAATTCGCGTGAAGTCCCTCTTTCTTAAAGAGGGATTTAGGGAGATTTCTTAATAAAGTAAAGATAAATAGCTTACACTACTCCATCAATCTGTCCCATCACCTGCTCATTATCAAATCTCAGCACCTTTAGCCCAAGCTGAGTCAAAGCTTCATCCCTCACCCGATCCGCTTCTAACCCTTCATCCGTATAGTGCTGACTACCATCACACTCAATTACCAAATTTACAGCAGGACAGTAAAAGTCGACGATGTAATTCAAAATTGGCTTTTGTCTATAAAATTGCAAACCTAGTATTTGCTTATTGCGAAGCCGTGACCACAACAACTTTTCAGCATCAGTCATATTGTTACGCAGGTCGCGCGAGACTTGTTTTAAATTTTTATTGTAAGGTTTCATTTTTTATTCTCTTATTTTTGAATCTCCCCTACCCCCCTCTTTTTCAAAGAGGGGAACTTCACATAAACAAATAAATTACGTGACAGCTCCTCCCTTTATTAAAGGGAGTCTGGGAGGGATTTAATTTATCAGATATCCCCCCCTTTTCTAACTCTTCAATCTAAAACCGCCCTAGATTGTTTATTTCGCCACCTATAAGTGCAGCAGCAAAGATTTCACTGGTTAATATCTGTGCATTATTTCAGTTCAGGCAAGACATCCAGCTTTCATCTTTTGAAGACCACAAGATACACAAACAGGCTCCCAAAAATGTATCATTCGTCAATTTTCAGTTTCATTCTCGCACTAACATCTATCAATCAGATAAAAATACAAAATAATGAATTGCCCTGAATTAACTCAGAAATGGCGCTATTTGTTTTTCATTTTTTAAACAGATTCAAAAAACATAGTTTTTCACTTAATAATCATTCATTTAATTTTCTCATTGCAAATCACCATTGCACTGTTTTGGTGCATCATTATCACACTCATGCAAGCCTTTGCTTTATATCGAGTCTTCTACATTTTTTAGTTTTTTTAATCAAAATTTCCTTCACTCACTCCTCTTTTCGAAATTATTCCGCTCGATATACTGAACTTCTTTTCGTGAACTAGCGCACTAAACTGGAACACCTTATGCAAAATATAGATCTCCTCTTTCTCCTTCTTGGTGCAGTCTTGGTTCTTGCCATGCATGCTGGCTTTGCATTTTTAGAATTGGGTACAGTACGACATAAAAATCAGGTCAATGCGCTGAGTAAAATTTTGACTGACTTTTCTATTTCCGCAATTGCATACTTTTTTGTGGGTTATTACATCTCTTATGGTCAGCACTTTTTTCATATTGGGGACACTTTAGCAGCCGATCATGGCTACAACTTAATGCGTTGTTTCTTCCTGCTGACTTTTGCCGCAGCCATTCCAGCGATTATTTCAGGTGGTATTGCTGAACGTGCAAAAATGCGGACTCAAGCGATTGCCACATTATTATTGGTCGCTTTGGTCTATCCATTCTTTGAAGGCATGGCATGGAATGGTAATTTTGGGCTACAAGCATGGTTAGAACGCACATTTGGCGCAGCATTTCATGATTTTGCAGGTTCGGTCGTGGTACATGCGATGGGCGGTTGGATCGCTTTAGCTGCAGTACTTTTACTTGGCGCACGTCATGGACGCTATAAAAAAGACGGTCGTATCAGCGCTCACCCCCCTTCAAGTATTCCATTCCTTGCCTTAGGTTCTTGGATTTTAATCGTCGGCTGGTTTGGCTTCAACGTAATGAGTGCTCAACGCCTTGATGCGATTTCAGGATTAGTCGCGATTAACTCTCTCATGGCGATGGTCGGTGGCACATTGGCGGCAAACTTCATGGGTAAAAATGACCCCGGTTTCTTACATAACGGTCCCTTAGCAGGTTTGGTTGCAATCTGTGCAGGCTCAGATGTAGTTCATCCTGTCGGTGCGTTAATTATCGGCGCTATCGCAGGTCTGATCTTTGTCAAACTATTTACATACACTCAAAACAAACTCAAAGTCGATGATGTACTTGGCGTATGGCCACTACACGGTGTTTGTGGTGCTTTCGGTGGTATTGCAGTGGGTGTATTTGGACAAAAATGGTTGGGCGGTTTAGGCGGTATTTCAATGATCTCTCAATGTATCGGTACGCTGCTCGCGATCGTGATTGCATTGGCTGGTGGTTTTATCGTTTATGGTCTACTCAAAGTAACGATGGGTATTCGCCTAGATCAAGAAGAAGAATTCCGTGGTGCAGACTTAAGTATTCACCGTATTTCGGCAAACTCTGAAGAAAACATGTTCTAAACAACACAATCTAAAGCGGCATTTATGCCGCTTTTTTTTACCCTGAACTTCGCTTAAATCTTGAGTTTAAATCACCTTATTTTAGAAAATCTAAGACCTGATCCAAATGCTGAATTTTATTGGGAATGCTGTGCTGTTGTTCAGCACTTAAAGTATGAAAGCCTTCTAACAAAACAGCAGACATCCCTGCTTGGCTCGCACCATAAATATCATTGACAGGATGATCACCAATAAATAAACACTCGGTTTCCTTCACGCCCAACTCACGACAACTATGCTGAAATATTTCAACTTTGGGCTTACTGATCCCTGCACTTTCCGAGCTGATGATCTGATCAAAATACGATGCAAAACCCAGTCCATTTAAAATGTTCAGGCGTGTGGCATGTCCACCATTCGACACCACCGCCAGTTTATACTGCTGCTGTTTTAGTTGCTGCAGCAAGCTCAATGCTCCTGGCATCGCCACGGCAAACTGACCAAAGTGCTGAAACCAAAATTGTGTCAGCTCATCAAAATCGGGTTGATGTATCCAACTTAGCTCTGTTTGGAGGGCATAAGCGACAGATGCCCCAATACTCGGATGAGTAAGGAGTTCTTTTTTCGGATATCCCCCATTATCTATACGATTAATAATACGTTTAATCTGTACAAGGTCTACCTCCACCAGCGTCGACTGATAAGATTCGGCTAAATACTGCGTATAGGCCTGAACGCTGTGATCTCGGTGAGTCAAAGTATTATCTAAATCAAAAAGGACTGCACGTATGCTCATAAATCTTTATTACTGAGTTTTCAAAAACTTTAACACAATGCCCGTTTTGCTTTATGCATATTCTTCACTATCGATATCAATACAGTTCAAATAGCCGATTAAGTCTGATTTAAGTTTTGTGGTTTCAAATAGCAGCATTCAAACAAAATAATTTCAGCACATCACACGACTTATGCTCTCGAACCGTTCCATTTTATTACGACAAGCCCTGCTGCTCACACTCAGTTTGGTTGGCCTCCTTTATGTTTTCCCCGTCGGTGGTTCGCTCGACCAAGCTTTTATTCAGCCTTGGGTCGACCTACATGGTAGTTTTCCTCATCGTAATGATTGGGCACTTGCTGTGCTGAACCATCGCTATATCAAGAATATCGTCATAGGCGTTTATGTCCTGTATATCGCAGCATGGATATGCAGTTTTAAATATCCTCATCTGAAAGCACGTAAGTTTGAATTCGGTTATTTTATCGTAGTGGCTCTATTCAGCACGGCAATGATTGGTTTACTCAAATCACAATCTGCACATGCCTGCCCTTGGAATATGACCGTCGCCACAGCCCAAGGCTTTTCTTGGGATTTTTCAGCACGCCAAGGACACTGCTTCCCCGGTGGCCATGCTGCGACTGGTTTTGCCTTAATTACGGGATATTTTGTTTATCGAATACATCGACCTGCCCGTGCATATTTCTTTTTATCTGCTGGGCTGATTTTAGGCTTTGCTTTTGGCTGGGCGCAAATGATGCGGGGTGCACATTTTCTCAGTCATAATCTATGGACAGCATGGTTTATTTGGGCCTTTAACACAGTCATTTATACATTTGGCTATCGTTATCTACCCACAGAAAAAATCAAAACTGCCTATAAACACTTTGAATGGATATAGGCTTTATTCGCAAGGAGTAAATTAAAATAATTAGGAGTTTAAAGGTCTTAGCGGAATCTGAATCGTTACTTTCAACCCACCCAGCGTTTCACTTTTCGCAAAATCTAAACGTGCACCGATATGTTTTGCGGCTTTATCCACGATTGCCAGCCCTAAACCACTTCCAATTTCTTCATGATTATAAATTCGATAAAAGCGTTTACGAATTTGCTCATATAAAGCAGGGTCGATGCCAGGCCCGCTATCTTCAACCTGTACAACCGCCTGCCCCGCATGTTCAAAAACGGAGACATTAATCATACCCTGTGCAGGGGTATATTTGATGGCATTATCAATCAAATTAAAAATGATTGAATGTACGGTTGGCTCAAGACTATATAAGGCAATGCTCTGTTGTTGCTCCATGCCAAGGTCAATATCTTTTTGCATGGCCAAATGTACCAGTTGCTCGACACAATTGGTTGCGACTTGCTTAAGATCAAAATGTTGTTTGCGCTCAAGTTCAAAGACCGAGGCATCTTGTTTTGCCAAACTCAATAATTGACTGACCAAATGCTGAATACGAATTAAACCTTTACTCAAATTTTGTAGAGCGTCATCTTGTGGAAATTTTTGTAGCAAAATCTGCATTTGCAAATTCAGTGCGGTAATCGGGGTCCGTAACTCATGCGCTGCATCCGCAATAAACTGGCGCTGTTCCTGCTGCGACAACGAAATTCGTTCAAACAACTGGTTCATTTCAATAATAGTCGGTGCAATTTCCTCTGGATACGGCATTTGAGAGATTGGAGAAAGTTCAAAGGCATCCCGTTTTGCCAGTTCTTTTTTAAATTTTTCCAATGGGTTTAAACTGCGTTGAATCAACCATCCCAAAGCGATTAATGCAAAAGGTATAAAAACCAAATAGGGAATAAACATGCTACTGGCCAATTCAGCAGCTAGATGCTGTCGAACCGATTCTTGCTGACTGACCTGAATTTGCCGATCTGCGAGTGGCAAAATATAGGTATGCCACTCATCCTGTTGGGTTCTGTGGGTATAAAAACCGGCTTTGGGCTGAGGCGCGACCAATAATTTTAATTGATGGGTTTGATGCGCATTGGATTGATAGGTCCACACATCGACAAATAAATCTTCTTCGTGATAACGCTTATGTTGATCAAATTCGCTGCGAATGGGCTGCGGATCATGCTCTGCAACACGTTCCGCCAAATTTTGCATTTGCGCATCTAAAATTTCATTAATTTCTTCAAGTGCAATTCGATAAGCTGAAAACACCAAAAGACAGCCCAAAAGCATACTGAAAACAGACACATAAATAATTAGTCTCTTTTTCAGAGAATAAGGCTGCTGCATGGTCGATAATTCCTTTGCCTTAACCGAGTCGATAACCTAAACCACGAATGGTGCGAATAAAATCTTTGTCTAATTTTGTTCTGAGATGATGCACATACACTTCAATAGTATTACTGCTGATATCACTATCAAAATCGTAAAGCTTATCTTCTAAATTGGCTTTCGAAAAAATCTTATTCGGATGCGTCACCAGTGGAATCAATATGGCCCATTCACGGTTAGATAAATCGACATATTGCCCCTTATAGCGTGCAAGATGCTGCTCAATATCTAAAATCAATTCACCATGTTTTAAAATTTTCTGTGGTGCTTCGACTGAACTCAGCCCTGTGCGTCGAAGGAGCGCATGAATCCGTGCAAGTAATTCATCAAACTCATAAGGCTTAATCAGATAGTCATCTGCCCCATGGTTTAAACCATCTACACGATTTTGTAGTTGATCCCGTGCCGAGATGATTAATACCGGCAATTTGGGCTGCATTTGACGAATTTGTTTCAGGACTTGCATACCATCCATCATCGGCAAACCCAGATCTAGCAAGACGATATCAATCCCCCCTTGCATTATGAGCTTTAAGCCATCGATACCATTATTCACCCACTCGACTTCAAACTGTTGAAAGTTCAACAAGGTTTTTGTCGATTCGGCAATCATGAAATCATCTTCAATAATAAGTATTTTGTGCATGGCTTAAGTCCTGCGCTGTACTGAAGTACATTGTTGCAACATATTGTTTTTTTCATCAATCACTTGAGTCTGCACATCGAGCAAACTCAATAGCGATGGAAATAGATTATCCTGACTTAATTTTTGGCTTTTTTGTGCCATTAAACAAGTGTATTGCGCTGAATTATTTTTTTGCCACGCCGGTGAAAACCACATCAACATCGGCACATGGGTTTGCTGTGACGGTGCAATTGCGTATGGAGAACCGTGTAAATATAAGCCATGTTCACCTGTCGACTCGCCATGATCGGACAAATACCACAGTCCTGTTTGATAGTTGTTAGTCACTTTTAAGGTGTTAATCAATTCACTCAGCACATGGTCGGTATAGATAATACTGTTGTCATAACTATTTATTAATTCTGTAGAGCTACATCCCTGTATGGCATTGCTATTACAGGTTGGCTTAAATTTTTGAAACGCTGCGGTACTTCGTTTGAAATAAGCAGGGCCATGACTGCCCATTTGGTGTAATACAATTAAACGGGGTGTTGGATCTGCTTTGGGGATCGAAGCCAAATATGCCTTCAAACCATCCACCAAGATTTCATCATGACATTCGCCATCGGCATCACACCACTTTTTCTTCAGCGCTTCAGGAAATTCATATTTTTCAACACGTGTGCATGTACCCTTACAGCCTGAATTATTATCTAGCCACGTCACCTTATAGCCTGCACGCTGTGCAATATCGAGTAAACCTTCGCGATGACTTGCAAGCTGTTCGTCATATTCGGTTCTCGGCATACCCGAGAACATACAAGGAACAGACACAGCGGTTGCGGTGCCACATGAGCTGACTTGGCTAAAATTGATAATATTTTGCTGACTGAGTTCAGGATTGGTATTTTTAGCATAACCATTGAGTGAAAAACTTTCCGCGCGCGCAGTTTCACCAACCACTAAAACCATCAATTTTGGTAAGCTATTGGCGCTTAGGTTTTCAACCATATGTGCATCTTCACCATAGCTCAGCAATGGCAAATTCTGTTTCGGTGCTTTTTTGTGATAATAGGAAAATGTCGAAGCGATACTGTTTTGTGGTGAGAGCATGCCTTTTAAGTCACGATGCTCACGAAAGATCGCTGCATAATCAACAAAATAAACAAACAGCAAAGCACCCAAAAGGATGAGCGATAGCACTATATGTAGACCCTTTTTGGCTACGACCGTGCTTAGGGCTTCTTTATGCAGTGGCAAAAGCCAGATCAATAGCACTGGCAAAATAACCAGTCCAAAGACCCAGATAAAAAATTGTGGCGAGATTAAATCCTGCACTTCCTTTACATCTGTTTGCATCATGTTCTGCACTTGGTCAGATGTAATGGTCACGCCTAAACTATTGACGAAATAAGCACTCAAGGCACCAATGATCAGCAAAACACTCGCCAAAAGTTTTGAATTCCATCGCCATTGCAGTAGTTGCATCAGCACATTATAAAGTGCCACTACCACCAGTACGGTTGCCGCTAAAAATAGTCCGGCCTTCAGCCCCGTATAAGGTGTGAGCTGCTGGATTTGCTGATAAAACGCGAGGTTCAAAACCACCCCAAGCCATAAGGCAAGCACGAGGTTAAATTGACTTAAACTAAGTCTTGGAATTTTTTGCTGTATTTTAGCTATGACCTGAAGCATATTGGCATCAATTATTGATCTTTGATGCCCTAATCTAAAAATTCAAACTTAAAAATCACTTAAAACTGATCAAAACCAAGCAAGAAAAATCAAAAAAGGCGATGTAAAACATCGCCTTTTGAACAACTTAAATCAAAGTTTTAGAATTTAAATTCTAGACCTGTACCTAGAACAGGTTGTTTGCTTTCATCTGGACCTTGTTCAAGTGCTAAGTAACCTGCATAACCATAAGCTTTCACTTGTTTGCTAAATGCATAATCTGCACCTGCAATGAGTTGCTGAGCTTCGTAATCATCACCCACTTTATAGGTCGTAGTATTTTGACTATATTGTGCTTTTACTGTCCAAGCTTTTGCAGAAGGTAGATTGTATTCTGCACCGACTAACCAACCTTGAGCATCATCAATATTTGCTGCATTCTCTGCATTCGTGTTTGTGTCTTCTTTGCTTGAATATGGTGTTTTTTCTACTTCAGACGTTTGATATAAAGCTTTCAGTGCCAAACCACCCTCAAGATTTACACGACCGATCGCACGAACGGTATTTGCGGCAGCAAAAACTTTGGTACCTGTAACTTCAGGAGTTTGAGCATTTAAGATCCCTACACCACCAAAGTTCGATGGAATGGCTTTGTCATAGGCTAAACCTGCGACAACAACGGGGCTGTCATAGACAACAGACGCCGACCAAGCATCGCCAAGACCACGAACTGCAGTTTTTACTACACCTTTGTCGCTCTTGATTCCTGAAGATTCACCTGTTGCAAGCAATGCATTAACTTTAATTGCACCTTCCGCAATTTTAAATGCTGGTGATTCATAAACAACAACGTTATCGACACGATTTTCACCCGTCATGATGCCTGTAACATCAGCACGGTTACCCACGTAGTTGTTAAATGTATCCACCGGACTAGACAATTGTTTTAATGGTGTATCGTGTGCACCGACTTTCAATGTACCAAGTTTCGCATCTTTCAAACCAACGAAGCGGTTACGCTTAGACCAGTCATCGCCTTCGCCGTCTGAGTTAAATGCCCATTCAATTGCATAAACTGCGCTTAAACGGTCAGTCAGTTTTTCATCGCCCTTTAAACCCAAGAAAGAACTGTTTGAACTGATTTCAACGACATCTTTGTCTGAAACACCCGTTTTATTATCTTCAGGTAAATAATCAACTGACGCATCAATTTCACCGTAGAAGGTTGGTGCTGCAAAGGTTGACCCAGCCAAAAGGCTCAATGCGATAGCCGCTGCTAACTTAGTTTTCATCAAAAATTTTCCTTAAATTATTTTGTAACAGATATTACACACGGGAAACATATTACAAAATTATTAAAATAATATTTGCATTGCTCTTTTAGTGCTTTAGCTGATAAAAAACAACCAAAATCATGATTTAGAAGTGATTTTGGTCATTTTTTGATGCTTTTCCCCAAAATAGAATCGGGACTAAGCTCAATGCAGCCAAACCTGTGATCCAAAATAAATAAGTGCTATAACCCAACTGATCGGCCACTATGCCACTGATGCTATACAGCCCCCCACTCACCGTAGCCATAATGGCAACCTGAAATGTAAAGTCCGTTGCTGCAAATGCTTTACGACTATATTGCATCACCAAAGTCAGCATGATCACAAGCAGCATGGCTGAAATCATGTCTTCGGCAGCATTGATCCCATAGATCAGCCATTCATGGACGGGCCGTTTTGCCTCGAACTGCAAAGCCAGCCATGCATAGGCCAATAAACTGAATATTTTCAATACCGAATAGAAAACCAAGGCTTGCGCCCGAGAAATATACTTCAAGCTAAGACCAGCAAGCCCAGCCCCAATTAAAGCAGCCACTGCACCTAGCATGGTGACATACAGACCAATTTGACTAAAACTCAATCCTAAATCGACCATCAGTGGCTTAAGTAGTGGACCTGCTAGACCATCTGCAAGCTTAAAACTCAATAAGATCATGAGCCACAGTGTGAGGGTTTTAGTTTGGGTAAAATAAGCCAAATACTGGCGAATAGCATAGAATAAGCCTGAAGTATGTTTATGGTTGTTATCATTCTCTGGACTAGATTTTATGTTGATTGGTAGCTTTGAAGGTTCTCGATACATAAAAATAGGGATGGTATTGATGAACACCAATGCCGCTAAAAACAGAAATGTGGCTTGCCAATCCAACCAATCCAAGGCCCAAAGTACAGCACCACCGCCCACGATAAAGCCGAGTCTGGAACCAATCACCTGAAAGGTATTGCCCCAGTGCTGTTGGTCAGTTTTTAAAATATTGACGGCCAAGCCATCGGTTGCGACATCTTGAGTCGCACCAACCAAATTCATACTGAGTAAAGCCACAAAAAATAGCAGCAAATACATCGGTTCATTCAAGCTTTGGATCGGCAAAAAAGACAGGAAGACCAAGACCACCACGGACAACAACTGCATTGGAATAATCCAACTCCGATAGTGCCCTTTGGACCTTGAACCATGCCGATCAATCCACGGTGCCCAGAAAACTTTGATCGACCATGGCAGCATGAGTAATCCAAAGCCACCAATATGCGCCAAAGACACACCTTGCGCTCTTAAAATCACTGGTAAAGCATGTGTCATAAAACCGACAGGTAACCCTTGCGCCCAATATAAGGAAAACAGTAAAAGATAGAGCTGACGAAGCTGGATCATAAGTTCCTAAATATTGAGTGCACTGAAGTTACATTTAGAGTAGTCAAAATACGGCTATTTTGCCAATGATCTAAAAAAATCATCGACCTAAGATAAAGGTCAATGCTGATGCCCTACTTTTAAATGTGCATCACATCAAAAATGGATTTCACCTATATAAGAATATGCAATGAATCAAAAGACTCAATTATTTCCAGTTTTGCCCGATCAAGTTCCATCACGCGGCTCCCCCCTGAGCCGCGCAATATTTAAAACACTTTTTTTGGCACAAGGATGGAAATTTGACGGCGAATTTCCCAACCTTGCCAAAGCTGTAGCGATCATTTCTCCGCATACTTCTAATATAGATGCATGGCATGGTTTTCTTGCCTTGCTTGGAATCGGGATAAAAATAACCATTTTTGGTAAAAACACCCTTTTTGATACCCCCTTAAAACCACTTTTGGATTGGGTCGGCGTGATCCCTGTGCAGCGTGAAAACCCACATGGGCTTACGCGTGAAATTGCTGAGATTGTCCAAGCGACAGATCAAATTTGGATTGGAATGGCACCTGAGGGAACACGAAAAAAAGCCGATAAAATCCGCAGTGGTTTTTACTATATTGCCTATGAAGCACAGATACCTATTGTGATGTTTAGCTTTGATTATGCAAAGAAAACCATTCATTGCTTGGGTGTTTTTGAACCCAGTGGAGATTTTGAAACTGATCTCGAAAAAATTTTGAAGATTTATGATGGAAAATTTTCCCCGAAAAATCCCGAATGGTTGGCCTTGCCGTTACAAAAGCACTGGAAAAAGCCCTAGTCAAATGGCTATTTTTTTGATGTGATGTGCACTTTGTATATTTAACCATCAGATTTCACCCATGAAACTTTTGCAATACCTGATTCCTAGCCTCTTTGTATTGGCACTCACTGGCTGTGATTCTGCAACCAAAACGCCTGCAACCACGACACCTACACCTGCCAAAGCACGTGAACCGGTGATCGCGATTGCGCTCGGTGGTGGCGGTGCCAAAGGTTTTGCTCATATTGGTGTGCTTAAAGTGCTTGAATCGCACGGTATTAAACCTAAGATTGTGACTGGGACCAGTGCGGGTAGTTTTGTCGGCAGCTTGTATGCCAGCGGTAAAACACCATATCAAATGCAGCAATTGGCCCTGAACTTTAAAGAGTCTGATATTCGTGATTTAACCTTAAATAGCCAAGGCATTATTCAAGGGCAAAAACTGCAAGACTTTGTTAATAAAAACGTCGGCAATAAATCAATTGAACAATTTCCAAAGCGCTTTGCTGCTGTAGCCACCCGTTTGGATAATGGCAGTAAAACTGAATTTAACCGTGGTAATGCAGGCCAAGCGGTACGTGCATCGTGCAGCATTCCAAATGTATTTGTACCTGCAACCATTGCAGGGGTGAAATATGTCGATGGTGGCTTAGTCAGCCCAATTCCGGTGAAAACGGCGCGTGATATGGGTGCAGATATCGTGATTGCAGTTGATATCTCTGCGCGTCCTGACGGTAGCAAAGCCGTAAGCATGTTTGGTTTACTCGATCAAACCATTAACATCATGGGACAACAAAGTATTAATGAAGAACTGAAAAATGCTAATTTCGTGATTCAACCTAAAGTGGGACATATCGGCACACTCGATTTGAAGTCGAGCAATGCGACGATTTTAGAAGGTGAAAAAGCCGCACAGCTCAAAGTGAATAGCATTATTAAGGCGATCGACAATTTTAAACAGTCCCCTGCGGCCTTTAAACCAGCACCAAAAGCGAAAATATAATTCAACGATTTTTTTTATATTCATTGAGTTATACATCTGCTACATTGATATAGATACTGGTTCATCTATATCAATTCACCCTTATATAAGAGTAGATGTATGGAATTTATTTTAGAACCTTGGCACTGGTTTGTATTGGGCGTCGCTTTGATGCTTTTTGAACTAATTTTGCCGTCTTTTGCTGCGCTATGGTTTGGCGTTTCTGCAATTTTGGTTGGGATCTTATATTGGATCTTTCCATCCATGGACTTTAATGTCCAAATTGTGGTTTGGATTATTTTTGCCGTGCTCTGCACATTTTTGTGGTTCAAATTTATTAAGCCTTTATCCATTGATAAAACCAAAGCAGGTCTGTCCCGTGAAGCGACGATTGGCCAAGTGGGTATGGTGATTCAAACCCAGCTCAATCATGGCAGCGTTAAAGTTCGCTTCCCAATGCCTGTTTTAGGTTCAGACGAATGGCATTGCCGTACCCAAGATGCACTTCAAGTCGGCGACCGTGTTCGCGTGACCGATATTTTAGGCAATGATTTAGTCGTCCAACTGCACAGCAGCAACCACCCCACTGACAATCCATAAATAAGTGAGAAATGACATGTCTGGTGTTTCTATTGTTTTTTTAGCGCTCTTAGTTTTTGTAGCCGTCACCATTTTTAAAGGTGTCCGTATTGTTCCCCAAGGTTATAAATGGATTGTTCAGCGTTTAGGTAAATACCATACCACGCTCAATCCGGGGCTGAACTTTGTGATTCCGTATGTCGATGAAGTGGCTTATAAAGTGACAACCAAAGATATCGTGTTAGATATTCCCTCTCAGGAAGTGATCACTCGTGACAACGCGGTACTGCTGATGAATGCTGTGGCTTATATCAATTTAACCACGCCTGAAAAAGCAGTTTACGGTATTGAAAACTACACATGGGCGATTCAAAACTTAGTTCAAACCTCTTTGCGGTCTATTGTTGGTGAAATGGACCTCGATGATGCACTATCATCGCGTGATCATATTAAGGCTAAACTTAAAGCTGCTATTTCTGATGATATCTCTGACTGGGGTATTACGCTTAAAACTGTAGAAATTCAAGATATTAAACCTTCTCATACCATGCAAGCTGCGATGGAAGAGCAAGCGGCCGCTGAACGTCAACGTCGTGCGACAGTCACCAAGGCAGACGGTGAAAAACAAGCGGCTATTTTGGAAGCAGATGGTCGTTTAGAAGCCTCTCGTCGGGATGCAGAAGCTCAAGTGGTACTGGCAGAATCTTCTCAGCGTGCAATTGAAATGGTGAGTTCAGCCGTCGGTGATAAAGAAATTCCAGTTGCGTACTTACTGGGTGAACAATACGTCAAAGCCATGCAAGATATGGCTAAATCTAATAATGCCAAAACTGTGGTTTTACCTGCGGATGTACTGAATACGATTCGTGGTGTGATGGGACGTAATAACTAAATCTTCGCATTAATTAAAATGGGTCGTGATATACGGCCCATTTTTATGCCCAAAACAAAAAAGAAGGCAAAGTTTGTCAATTTATGTTTAAATTTCACGTTATTTTTTTGACGTTTTAGGACTTATCGTTCGATTTCACCTACTTGGCTTAGGCAAATCCCATTGAGTCCCCTAATTAAACGCAATTGTCCAACGCCAAAGCGGATACCGTATGAGCTCCCTGAATCCCACCCTAATTACCTTTCTCTTTTATATTGTCGCCATGGTCGTGATCGGTTTACTTGCATACCGTGCGACCAGTAACTTTTCTGACTACATTTTAGGTGGCCGCCGATTAGGGAGCTTTGTCACTGCCCTTTCTGCAGGTGCATCAGATATGAGTGGTTGGTTGCTCATGGGTCTTCCGGGGGCAATTTACCTTTCAGGTTTATCTGAAATGTGGATTGCAATTGGTCTGATCATTGGTGCTTGGCTCAACTGGTTACTTGTGGCAGGTCGTCTCCGTGTACATACCGAAGTTCAAAATAATGCTTTGACCCTACCTGACTATTTCTCAAATCGTTTTAACGATCAAAAGAAAATCTTACGTATCGTGTCAGCTGTGATTATTTTGATTTTCTTCGCAATTTACTGTGCTTCAGGCATGGTTGCAGGCGCTCGATTATTTGAAAGTATGTTTGGTATGTCGTATAGCACTGCGCTTTGGATCAGTGCCATTGCAACGGTGAGCTATGTGTTTATTGGTGGCTTCCTTGCTGTCAGTTGGACCGATACCATTCAAGCGGGCTTTATGATTTTTGCCTTGCTACTTACCCCTATCGTGGTCATGTTGTCATTCTCTGATTTAAGCCAGTTCACTCTGGCACTAGAAGCGGCACGCCCTCAAGCGATGAATGTATTTGCTGACTTAAGTTTTGTCGCAATCATGTCTTTATTGGCATGGGGCTTAGGCTATTTTGGTCAACCGCATATCTTAGTCCGCTTCATGGCAGCTGATTCTGTTAAATCGATTCCCAATGCACGCCGTATTGGTATGACATGGATGACGCTCTGCCTCGGTGGCGCAGTTGCAGCAGGCTTCTTCGGTATTGCTTATTTCCAACAGCATCCAGAACTGGCAGGTGTCGTTACAGCAAACCCTGAAACGGTCTTTATGGAATTGACTAAAATTCTATTTAACCCATGGGTTGCAGGTATCGTATTGGCTGCGATTTTAGCTGCAATCATGAGTACCCTCAGCTGTCAGCTTTTAGTCTGCTCAAGTACCTTAACTGAAGACTTTTATAAATCATTCTTACGCAAAAATGCTTCACAAAAAGAATTGGTTTGGGTCGGCCGTTTCATGGTATTAATGATTGCCTTGCTTGCGATCTATATGGCGGCTAATCCTGACTCTAAAGTCCTTGGTCTCGTCGCATATGCATGGGCAGGCTTTGGTGCTGCATTTGGCCCACTGATTATCATGTCATTGTTCTGGAAACGCATGACACTCAATGGTGCTTTAGCAGGTATGGTGGTCGGTGCGGTTATGGTTATTCTATGGAAAAACCTCTGGGGCGATACAGGCGTTTATGAAATTATACCGGGCTTCATCTGCTCACTCATTGCAATCATCATTGTGAGCTTAATGGGCAAAGCGCCATCTGCTGAAGTCACTGAAAAATTTGAAGAAGCAGATCGTATCTATAAAGAAAGTATTTAAGACCAATAGCACTTAAATTTAATTTCTAAGTTTTAATATCTGCAAAAAAGGACGCTAGGCGTCCTTTTTTCTTTTTTATCATATCATCCATTTAGCTATTCAGTAGATGGTTTATTGACTTCTGTTCCAAATATACAAAATATAAAAAAAGCCCACAACATATTACATGTGTGGGCTGAGGTCTTTTACTGCGTCATATTAACTTTGACGTTTTAATAAAAACTGCGTGATCTTGTGTAATTCTGCCGCATCTTCTGCAAAATAATCCAAAGCTTGAAGCGCTTGAGCATGTAATTCTTCTGCATAAGCTTGCGCTTGCTCGAGACCCATTAACGCAGGATATGTCGATTTATCCACTTGTTGATCTTTACCTGCTGTTTTACCCAATGCTTCAGTGTCAGCAATAATATCTAAAATATCATCTTGCACCTGAAAAGCTAAACCAATCGCTAGACCAAATTCGCGGAGTTTAGGAATAGCTTGGTCTGTACCATTAAATATCGTCACTGCCGCCATCATGATTGCAGCAGAAATTAAAGCACCAGTTTTATTTCGATGAATGTTTTCTAGTTCATCCTGACTGACATGCTTGCCTTCCGCTTGTAAGTCTAGGACTTGTCCATTGACCATTTTTGAAGTTGCAGTCGCTAAAATTTGCATTTGCTTCAAGATGATCGGCGCTTCAACGGCTGGGCCTTGATCAAAAAGACGGCTGCCTAAAACTTCAAAAGCCATCGATTGTAAAATATCGCCAGCAAGTAAAGCCGTATCTTCACCAAAAGCCACATGACAAGTTGGTTGACCACGACGAAGTAAATCATTGTCCATACACGGCAAATCATCGTGTGCCAATGAATAGCAATGAATAAATTCAATCGCCACCGCAGCACGGCGTACGGCTGCAAAATTGGTATTGGGTTTTAACGCTGCTGTTGCATAACAAAGTGCCGGTCGAACGCGTTTTCCACCCAACATCACAGCATGATACACCGCCCCTTTTAAGGGTTCTGGAATTGAAAATGCATCAAGCGCTGTCAGTAAATCCTGCTGAATACGCTGCTGCGCTTCTGTCAGGGCATGTGTGGAAACGTCTGTTAAAGAAGACACATTCACCTCAAATACTTTAAATATTTAACTGCTTCGTTCATTAGCAAATCGACTGCCAATGTTTTCTGTCAATTTTGACCTGTTGCATCATACTGCTTTCTCAAATCTTTCTCTATGTTACGGCCTAAATCTATGTGTTTTTCCCACAGTCTGATGGTTTTTTAAATGTCGTTTCCTCAAATAGCGCCACATTTTGTCCATCATTAAAACAGGTACAATTTTTCGAGCCTTTCTTGGCTTGATACAAAGCCTGATCAGCACGTGCCAATGTTTCAAAAAATGACTCTGTTCCATCCCACAAGGCCACTCCGCATGAGATACTCAGTTGTAAAGCCTTATCCGCATAATTCATCGAAGAAGCATAGATTTGCTCACAACATTGTTGTGCAATCGAACATGCAGTCGATATAGCCGTGCGTGGCAAAATCATTGCAAACTCTTCCCCACCCATGCGATATATTTGTGCATCTGCGAGTTGACTAATTTGCCCCCTTAAAAGCTGCGCACTTTTTCTTAAAACCTCATCGCCAAACGCATGGCCGTAGATATCATTGATTTGCTTAAAATTGTCTAAGTCGAGCATCATCAAACAAATTTCATTGGCTTGTTCGACCGCGAAGCTTTTTTGCCACTGAGAAAGGTCTAAATCAAAACCTCGTCGATTTCTTATCCCTGTCAGATAATCAAAATAAACTTTTTGTTCGAGTTGTTGGTTATGTTTCAACAACGATAATTCGACTTGCTTTAAATTTGTAATGTCCGCACAGCACAACAGTACATGTTCCAAATCCCCACTTTGTTGAAACTTTGGTTTGAGCGTGAACCAATAATGCCGTTCATTTTCACTATACATAAAGGGTTCAATGCTATCGTTCTCTAAACAGCGTAAATCAAACTCAGAACTTGTGGCTTTGGTTTTTTGCTGCATCACGGACACATGATTCAATACAATCTCTTGTAAGTCTGACTGAAATCGATGTTTAAATATTTGATTGGCGCATATCAGCTCAGCTGTCGCAGAAAATAACGCAGCAGGCATTGGCAACGCTTCTAATACAGCCAATTGTTCAGTAGGTAGATCCGATTTTATTAAGTCTTTTCTCTGTACACGACAAATTTCACAGAACCCTTATCCTATCAGGATTCTGCTTTCTTAAAATTGCCAAAATTTCCTTAAACTCTTCTTTTTTCCCAAAACCAATTAAACGCTGAATCGCCATTTGAACA